>NZ_LT629783.1:2835000-3120000 GCF_900105835.1 Pseudomonas fragi | reverse complement strand
CCTAAGGCGAGGCTGAAAAGCGTAGTCGATGGAAAACAGGTTAATATTCCTGTACTTCTGGTTATTGCGATGGAGGGACGGAGAAGGCTAGGCCAGCTTGGCGTTGGTTGTCCAAGTTTAAGGTGGTAGGCTGGAATCTTAGGTAAATCCGGGATTCTAAGGCCGAGAGCTGATGACGAGTGTTCTTTTAGAACACGAAGTGGTTGATGCCATGCTTCCAAGAAAAGCTTCTAAGCTTCAGGTAACCAGGAACCGTACCCCAAACCGACACAGGTGGTTGGGTAGAGAATACCAAGGCGCTTGAGAGAACTCGGGTGAAGGAACTAGGCAAAATGGCACCGTAACTTCGGGAGAAGGTGCGCCGATGGAGGTGAAGCATTTACTGCGTAAGCCCCTGTCGGTCGAAGATACCAGGCCGCTGCGACTGTTTATTAAAAACACAGCACTCTGCAAACACGAAAGTGGACGTATAGGGTGTGACGCCTGCCCGGTGCCGGAAGGTTAATTGATGGGGTTAGCTAACGCGAAGCTCTTGATCGAAGCCCCGGTAAACGGCGGCCGTAACTATAACGGTCCTAAGGTAGCGAAATTCCTTGTCGGGTAAGTTCCGACCTGCACGAATGGCGTAACGATGGCGGCGCTGTCTCCACCCGAGACTCAGTGAAATTGAAATCGCTGTGAAGATGCAGTGTATCCGCGGCTAGACGGAAAGACCCCGTGAACCTTTACTATAGCTTTGCACTGGACTTTGAATTTGCTTGTGTAGGATAGGTGGGAGGCTTTGAAGCGTGAACGCCAGTTTGCGTGGAGCCAACCTTGAAATACCACCCTGGCAACTTTGAGGTTCTAACTCAGGTCCGTTATCCGGATCGAGGACAGTGTATGGTGGGTAGTTTGACTGGGGCGGTCTCCTCCTAAAGAGTAACGGAGGAGTACGAAGGTGCGCTCAGACCGGTCGGAAATCGGTCGTAGAGTATAAAGGCAAAAGCGCGCTTGACTGCGAGACAGACACGTCGAGCAGGTACGAAAGTAGGTCTTAGTGATCCGGTGGTTCTGTATGGAAGGGCCATCGCTCAACGGATAAAAGGTACTCCGGGGATAACAGGCTGATACCGCCCAAGAGTTCATATCGACGGCGGTGTTTGGCACCTCGATGTCGGCTCATCACATCCTGGGGCTGAAGCCGGTCCCAAGGGTATGGCTGTTCGCCATTTAAAGTGGTACGCGAGCTGGGTTTAGAACGTCGTGAGACAGTTCGGTCCCTATCTGCCGTGGACGTTTGAGATTTGAGAGGGGCTGCTCCTAGTACGAGAGGACCGGAGTGGACGAACCTCTGGTGTTCCGGTTGTCACGCCAGTGGCATTGCCGGGTAGCTATGTTCGGGAAAGATAACCGCTGAAAGCATCTAAGCGGGAAACTTGCCTCAAGATGAGATCTCACTGGAACCTTGAGTTCCCTAAAGGGCCGTCGAAGACTACGACGTTGATAGGTTGGGTGTGTAAGCGCTGTGAGGCGTTGAGCTAACCAATACTAATTGCCCGTGAGGCTTGACCATATAACACCCAAGCAATTTGCTTAGAAGCAAGTTGCGGTGTGTGAAGACGATACAAACCGAAAGTTTGCGGTTCACAAAACACCAACTATTACATACCCATTCGCTGGAGCGTGCGCCGTTAGGCAAACGACCTGGCTACCGAATTTCTTGACGACCATAGAGCATTGGAACCACCTGATCCCATCCCGAACTCAGTAGTGAAACGATGCATCGCCGATGGTAGTGTGGGGTTTCCCCATGTGAGAGTAGGTCATCGTCAAGATTAAATTCCAAAAACCCTGTCTGCTCACGCAGACAGGGTTTTTGTTTTTATATAAGTACAAGCTTTGTAAAAAGCGTGTACGGTTAATCAGGCCATTTGCCTGGCTAACCAATAGATTGAACGTAGCAGGAAATAAAGCGTTGACAGCAGTGTGTAACACTGTAGAATTCGCCTCCCGCTAACGAGATATCGAAAGCGCAAGTGGTTGATGTTGTTGAAGTTCTCTAAGCAAAACTTTGAAAACATCAAAAATAACCGCTTGACAGCAACAGAGGCTGCTGTAGAATGCGCGCCTCGGTACAGCGAAAGCTGACCAACCGCTCTTTAACAACTGAATCAAGCAATTCGTGTGGGTGCTTGTGGAGTCAGACTGATAGTCAACAAGATTATCAGCATCACAAGTTACTCCGCGAGAAATCAAAGATGTAACCAACGATTGCTGAGCCAAGTTTAGGGTTTCTTAAAAACCCAAAGATGTTTGAACTGAAGAGTTTGATCATGGCTCAGATTGAACGCTGGCGGCAGGCCTAACACATGCAAGTCGAGCGGTAGAGAGAAGCTTGCTTCTCTTGAGAGCGGCGGACGGGTGAGTAATACCTAGGAATCTGCCTGATAGTGGGGGATAACGTTCGGAAACGGACGCTAATACCGCATACGTCCTACGGGAGAAAGCAGGGGACCTTCGGGCCTTGCGCTATCAGATGAGCCTAGGTCGGATTAGCTAGTTGGTGAGGTAATGGCTCACCAAGGCTACGATCCGTAACTGGTCTGAGAGGATGATCAGTCACACTGGAACTGAGACACGGTCCAGACTCCTACGGGAGGCAGCAGTGGGGAATATTGGACAATGGGCGAAAGCCTGATCCAGCCATGCCGCGTGTGTGAAGAAGGTCTTCGGATTGTAAAGCACTTTAAGTTGGGAGGAAGGGCATTAACCTAATACGTTGGTGTCTTGACGTTACCGACAGAATAAGCACCGGCTAACTCTGTGCCAGCAGCCGCGGTAATACAGAGGGTGCAAGCGTTAATCGGAATTACTGGGCGTAAAGCGCGCGTAGGTGGTTTGTTAAGTTGAATGTGAAATCCCCGGGCTCAACCTGGGAACTGCATCCAAAACTGGCAAGCTAGAGTATGGTAGAGGGTAGTGGAATTTCCTGTGTAGCGGTGAAATGCGTAGATATAGGAAGGAACACCAGTGGCGAAGGCGACTACCTGGACTGATACTGACACTGAGGTGCGAAAGCGTGGGGAGCAAACAGGATTAGATACCCTGGTAGTCCACGCCGTAAACGATGTCAACTAGCCGTTGGGAGTCTTGAACTCTTAGTGGCGCAGCTAACGCATTAAGTTGACCGCCTGGGGAGTACGGCCGCAAGGTTAAAACTCAAATGAATTGACGGGGGCCCGCACAAGCGGTGGAGCATGTGGTTTAATTCGAAGCAACGCGAAGAACCTTACCAGGCCTTGACATCCAATGAACTTTCCAGAGATGGATTGGTGCCTTCGGGAACATTGAGACAGGTGCTGCATGGCTGTCGTCAGCTCGTGTCGTGAGATGTTGGGTTAAGTCCCGTAACGAGCGCAACCCTTGTCCTTAGTTACCAGCACGTAATGGTGGGCACTCTAAGGAGACTGCCGGTGACAAACCGGAGGAAGGTGGGGATGACGTCAAGTCATCATGGCCCTTACGGCCTGGGCTACACACGTGCTACAATGGTCGGTACAAAGGGTTGCCAAGCCGCGAGGTGGAGCTAATCCCATAAAACCGATCGTAGTCCGGATCGCAGTCTGCAACTCGACTGCGTGAAGTCGGAATCGCTAGTAATCGTGAATCAGAATGTCACGGTGAATACGTTCCCGGGCCTTGTACACACCGCCCGTCACACCATGGGAGTGGGTTGCACCAGAAGTAGCTAGTCTAACCTTCGGGAGGACGGTTACCACGGTGTGATTCATGACTGGGGTGAAGTCGTAACAAGGTAGCCGTAGGGGAACCTGCGGCTGGATCACCTCCTTAATCGACGACATCAGCTGCTCCATAAGTTCCCACACGAATTGCTTGATTCATTGAAGAAGACGATAGAAGTAGACCAAAATTGGGTCTGTAGCTCAGTTGGTTAGAGCGCACCCCTGATAAGGGTGAGGTCGGCAGTTCGAATCTGCCCAGACCCACCAATTTTGTTTGGAAGCACCTGTAGAAATATGGGGCCATAGCTCAGCTGGGAGAGCGCCTGCCTTGCACGCAGGAGGTCAACGGTTCGATCCCGTTTGGCTCCACCATTACTGCTTCTTTATCGTAAAGCTTAGAAATGAGCATTCCATCAGATGGTGGTGAATGTTGATTTCTGATCTTTTGATTAGATCGTTCTTTAAAAATTTGGGTATGTAATAGAAAGTTAGACTGGATAGCACTTTCACTGGTGTTTATTCAGGCTAAGGTAAAATTTGTGATTGAAAGCAAATTTTCGGCGAATGTCGTCTTCATAGTATAACCAGATTGCTTGGGGTTATATGGTCAAGTGAAGAAGCGCATACGGTGGATGCCTTGGCAGTCAGAGGCGATGAAAGACGTGGTAGCCTGCGAAAAGCTTCGGGGAGTCGGCAAACAGACTTTGATCCGGAGATGTCTGAATGGGGGAACCCACCTAACATAAGTTAGGTATCTTAAGCTGAATACATAGGCTTAAGAAGCGAACCAGGGGAACTGAAACATCTAAGTACCCTGAGGAAAAGAAATCAACCGAGATTCCCTTAGTAGTGGCGAGCGAACGGGGACCAGCCCTTAAGCTGTATTGATGTTAGCGGAACGCTCTGGAAAGTGCGGCCATAGTGGGTGATAGCCCTGTACGCGAAAACATCTTTACAGTGAAATCGAGTAGGACGGAGCACGAGAAACTTTGTCTGAATATGGGGGGACCATCCTCCAAGGCTAAATACTACTGACTGACCGATAGTGAACTAGTACCGTGAGGGAAAGGCGAAAAGAACCCCGGAGAGGGGAGTGAAATAGATCCTGAAACCGTATGCGTACAAGCAGTGGGAGCCTACTTTGTTGGGTGACTGCGTACCTTTTGTATAATGGGTCAGCGACTTATTTTCAGTGGCAAGCTTAACCGAATAGGGGAGGCGTAGCGAAAGCGAGTCTTAATAGGGCGTCTAGTCGCTGGGAATAGACCCGAAACCGGGCGATCTATCCATGGGCAGGTTGAAGGTTGGGTAACACTAACTGGAGGACCGAACCGACTACCGTTGAAAAGTTAGCGGATGACCTGTGGATCGGAGTGAAAGGCTAATCAAGCTCGGAGATAGCTGGTTCTCCTCGAAAGCTATTTAGGTAGCGCCTCATGTATCACTGTAGGGGGTAGAGCACTGTTTCGGCTAGGGGGCCATCCCGGCTTACCAAACCGATGCAAACTCCGAATACCTACAAGTGCCGAGCATGGGAGACACACGGCGGGTGCTAACGTCCGTCGTGAAAAGGGAAACAACCCAGACCGTCAGCTAAGGTCCCAAAGTTATGGTTAAGTGGGAAACGATGTGGGAAGGCTTAGACAGCTAGGAGGTTGGCTTAGAAGCAGCCACCCTTTAAAGAAAGCGTAATAGCTCACTAGTCGAGTCGGCCTGCGCGGAAGATTTAACGGGGCTCAAACCATACACCGAAGCTACGGGTATCATCTTAGGATGATGCGGTAGAGGAGCGTTCTGTAAGCCTGTGAAGGTGAGTTGAGAAGCTTGCTGGAGGTATCAGAAGTGCGAATGCTGACATGAGTAACGATAATGGGTGTGAAAAACACCCACGCCGAAAGACCAAGGTTTCCTGCGCAACGTTAATCGACGCAGGGTTAGTCGGTCCCTAAGGCGAGGCTGAAAAGCGTAGTCGATGGAAAACAGGTTAATATTCCTGTACTTCTGGTTATTGCGATGGAGGGACGGAGAAGGCTAGGCCAGCTTGGCGTTGGTTGTCCAAGTTTAAGGTGGTAGGCTGGAATCTTAGGTAAATCCGGGATTCTAAGGCCGAGAGCTGATGACGAGTGTTCTTTTAGAACACGAAGTGGTTGATGCCATGCTTCCAAGAAAAGCTTCTAAGCTTCAGGTAACCAGGAACCGTACCCCAAACCGACACAGGTGGTTGGGTAGAGAATACCAAGGCGCTTGAGAGAACTCGGGTGAAGGAACTAGGCAAAATGGCACCGTAACTTCGGGAGAAGGTGCGCCGATGGAGGTGAAGCATTTACTGCGTAAGCCCCTGTCGGTCGAAGATACCAGGCCGCTGCGACTGTTTATTAAAAACACAGCACTCTGCAAACACGAAAGTGGACGTATAGGGTGTGACGCCTGCCCGGTGCCGGAAGGTTAATTGATGGGGTTAGCTAACGCGAAGCTCTTGATCGAAGCCCCGGTAAACGGCGGCCGTAACTATAACGGTCCTAAGGTAGCGAAATTCCTTGTCGGGTAAGTTCCGACCTGCACGAATGGCGTAACGATGGCGGCGCTGTCTCCACCCGAGACTCAGTGAAATTGAAATCGCTGTGAAGATGCAGTGTATCCGCGGCTAGACGGAAAGACCCCGTGAACCTTTACTATAGCTTTGCACTGGACTTTGAATTTGCTTGTGTAGGATAGGTGGGAGGCTTTGAAGCGTGAACGCCAGTTTGCGTGGAGCCAACCTTGAAATACCACCCTGGCAACTTTGAGGTTCTAACTCAGGTCCGTTATCCGGATCGAGGACAGTGTATGGTGGGTAGTTTGACTGGGGCGGTCTCCTCCTAAAGAGTAACGGAGGAGTACGAAGGTGCGCTCAGACCGGTCGGAAATCGGTCGTAGAGTATAAAGGCAAAAGCGCGCTTGACTGCGAGACAGACACGTCGAGCAGGTACGAAAGTAGGTCTTAGTGATCCGGTGGTTCTGTATGGAAGGGCCATCGCTCAACGGATAAAAGGTACTCCGGGGATAACAGGCTGATACCGCCCAAGAGTTCATATCGACGGCGGTGTTTGGCACCTCGATGTCGGCTCATCACATCCTGGGGCTGAAGCCGGTCCCAAGGGTATGGCTGTTCGCCATTTAAAGTGGTACGCGAGCTGGGTTTAGAACGTCGTGAGACAGTTCGGTCCCTATCTGCCGTGGACGTTTGAGATTTGAGAGGGGCTGCTCCTAGTACGAGAGGACCGGAGTGGACGAACCTCTGGTGTTCCGGTTGTCACGCCAGTGGCATTGCCGGGTAGCTATGTTCGGGAAAGATAACCGCTGAAAGCATCTAAGCGGGAAACTTGCCTCAAGATGAGATCTCACTGGAACCTTGAGTTCCCTAAAGGGCCGTCGAAGACTACGACGTTGATAGGTTGGGTGTGTAAGCGCTGTGAGGCGTTGAGCTAACCAATACTAATTGCCCGTGAGGCTTGACCATATAACACCCAAGCAATTTGCTTAGAAGCAAGTTGCGGTGTGTGAAGACTATACAAACCGAAAGTTTGCGGTTCACAAAACACCAAATCTATTACATACCCATTCGCTGGAGCGTGCGCCGCAAGGCAAACGACCTGGCTACCGAATTTCTTGACGACCATAGAGCATTGGAACCACCTGATCCCATCCCGAACTCAGTAGTGAAACGATGCATCGCCGATGGTAGTGTGGGGTTTCCCCATGTGAGAGTAGGTCATCGTCAAGATTAAATTCCAAAATCCCTGTCTGCTCGCACAGACGGGGATTTTGTTTTTATAGAAGTCCCAAGTTTTCGCAGGCACGTTTTGATAACGGATCTGCCACAGAATTTCTTGACGACCATAGAGCATTGGAACCACCTGATCCCATCCCGAACTCAGTAGTGAAACGATGCATCGCCGATGGTAGTGTGGGGTTTCCCCATGTGAGAGTAGGTCATCGTCAAGATTGAATTCCGAAACCCCTGTCTGCTAACGCAGACAGGGGTTTTGTTTTTGCGGGTCGTAAATCCCCTGCGCCCCACCATTCTCCTGCCCCTCCCCAGCACGATGCCAAAAGCCATCCCTGCGCTTTCGTCGGATTAAACATTTTTCAACTAAACGCGGCTAAGTATTGCGCGACTGGTGCCGACAGACTGTTGAGCAATGCGTGTGAGCAGAGCCGTGAAAAGGCTGTACATCACATACGCATCCCACCTTTTGGCATAAGAAGTCCCATGCTATGAATCTCAAGTTCAGCCATAAAATCCTTCTGGCCGCTTCAGGCGTCGTGGTTCTGGCGTTTGCGTTATTCACCTTGTACAACGACTACCTGCAGCGCGACACGATCAAGCAAAACATCGAGTCCTCGGTGCAGCAGGCCGGCAATCTCACAGCCAGCAGCGTGCAGAACTGGCTCAGTGGCCGCATTCTGGTACTGGAGAGCCTCGCTCAAAGCGTTGCACACCAGGGTAACCAGGCCGATCTGCCAGGCCTGGTGGATCAACCGGCGTTCACCTCCAATTTCCAGTTCACCTACGTTGGGCAGGCCAATGGCGTGTTTACCCAGCGCCCTGACGCGACCATGCCAGCAGGCTACGACCCCCGCGAGCGGCCTTGGTACAAGCAAGCGGTGAACGCCGGCCAGACCATGCTGACACCGCCCTATAAGGCAGCGGTGGGTGGCCTGATTGTGACTATCGCCATGCCCGTCAAAAAAAACGGGGAGTTGTTGGGTGTGGTGGGTGGCGACCTAAGCCTGGACAGCCTGGTCAAGATCATTAACTCGGTGGATTCCGGAGGTCTGGGTTACGCCTTTCTGGTGAGCAGCGATGGTCAGGTCATCGTCAGCCCGGACAAGGATCAGGTGATGAAAAACCTCAAGGATATTTATCCGTCCAGCGCTCTGCATATTGAGAAGGGTATTCAGCAAGTAACGCTCAATGGCCAGGAGCGGATCATGTCTTTTACTCCGGTCACGGGCTTGCCTTCTGCAGACTGGTATATCGGTCAGTCGATCGACAAGGAAAAGGCTTATGCCCCTCTGTCGAAATTCCGTACCTCTGCGTTGATTGCGATGTTTATTGCGGTGGCCGCGATCGCCCTGCTGCTGAGCATGCTGATTCGTGTATTGATGCGCCCACTGACAACGATGGGCCGTGCAATGCAGGATATTGCTCAGGGTGAAGGCGATCTGACGCGCCGGCTGGTGATCGAGCACAAGGATGAATTTGGCGAGCTGGCCAGTTCATTCAACCAGTTTGTGGAACGTATTCACGCATCCATCAGCGAAGTGTCATCGGCTACTCGCCAGGTTCACGACTTGTCCCAGCGGGTGATGGCATCGTCCAACGCTTCCATTATTGGTTCGGATGAGCAGAGTGCGCGCACCAACAGCGTGGCGGCTGCTATTAACGAACTGGGTGCGGCTACTCAGGAAATCGCCCGCAATGCCGCCGACGCTTCGCAGCATGCCAGTGGTGCCAGTGAGCAGGCTGATGATGGGCGCAAGGTGGTTGAGCAGACGATTGAGGCCATGACCGAGCTTTCGCAGAAGATCAGCCTGTCGTGTGAGCAGATCGAAACCCTGAATGCCAGCACCGATAATATTGGCCACATCCTGGATGTGATCAAAGGCATCTCTCAGCAGACCAACCTGCTGGCCCTCAACGCAGCCATTGAGGCCGCGCGTGCGGGTGAAGCGGGCCGCGGCTTTGCCGTGGTGGCGGATGAGGTGCGCAACCTCGCCCATCGCACTCAGGAGTCGGCTGAGGAGATCCACAAAATGATTACCTCGCTGCAAGTAGGCTCTCGCGAAGCGGTCAGCACCATGAATGCGAGCCAGGTGTCCAGCGAGGAAAGTGTCGAGGTGGCGAATCAGGCGGGTGCCCGTTTGATCAGCGTGACCCAGCGTATCGAAGAAATCGACGGTATGAACCAGTCGGTTGCAGCTGCCACCGAGGAACAAACCGCCGTGGTTGAAACCCTCAATGTGGATATCAACCAGATCAACCTGCTCAACCAGCAAGGTGTGGTCAACCTCAACGAAACCCTTAAAGATTGCGATGCGCTGTCGCAGCAGGCCAGTCGCCTCAAGCAATTGGTCGACAGCTTCAAGATTTGAGGCTCGAACGGCTGTAACGAGTTATCCACAGGCCTGGCGTTTAAAACGTCAGGCCTGTTTTGCTTTCAGGGTATCCAGATAATAGGTAATAGCCTTTACCCCGCGCTGTAGATGCAATTGCAGCTCTGCAATACAGGCTTCGACATCGTTGGCCCGGGCATGGCGCAGTAATGCCCGGTGATCGTCCTGGCACAGCTTGCCCAGGTTCATCTGCTCAAGGTTAAAGCGCAGGAAGCGCTCTTCTTCAATAAGCCCGGCTTCAATGAGTGCCAGCAGCTTTTTATTCTGGGCCTTGCCGTAAAGTGCCTGGTGAAATTGCCGATTGAGTGTGCCGATCTTGCCGAAGTCTGTTTCTACTTCCAGCGCTTCGATATAGCCCTCGGCCTCTTCGAAATCTTCGTTGCTTAACAGCGGTACTGACAGGCGCAGTGCCTGGGCTTCGAGTAACTGGCGCAGTTCGTAGGTTTCCAGCGAGTCGTCTTCAATCAAAGGGGCAACAACGGCTCCCTTGTACTGCACAACCTGCAACAAACCTTGAGCTTCCAGCTGGCGTAGTGCCTCACGAACAGGCATGCGGCTGACGCCAAACAGCTGTGCCAATGCTTCCTGGCGAATGGCTGTACCGCAAGGCAGGCGGCCATCAAGGATGGCGTTACGCAACGTCTCTTCGATCACTGACCGTGCCAAATGGGCAGGTATGGGGTCAGATACAACTATGCTGTTTAGAGGGTTATTTTTGACGGCCACGTTGTAACTACCTACGCCGAAAGATCAGCACGCTTGTTTGGATCCAATTCAAGTTAGGTACTGACCCAATCCCTGTCAAACCTTGTTGCCTATAGTTTAGCGTGACTGTGAGATAAGAGATTGCACCGTGCCACTATCTTTCTTGATCAAGGCTCACCACCGCGCTCCCTTTTACCAGGAGCTGTGCCCTACAATCGCCGGACTCAGTGCTGCCCACGTCGCAGCGCCAATGCACAGCAGGTGAAGGATGGGCGTACTCAGCAATAACGATATGGGTGAACTGCGGCTGCAACTGCCTGAATCGTCCCATAACGCAGTGGCTCGCCTGGTCCGCCAGCCGTGGCTGTGGTGTATTTTGCTGTTGGCTGCGGGGGTACGGTTTTACGGCTTTACGGCCTCTGCGATCTGGTGCGACGAAGGTTCGAGCCTGATGCTGAGCGCCTACCCGCTGGCCGAAATCTGGTCGCATGCGTCCCATGATGTTCACCCACCGTTGTACTTCATGCTGTTGCACGGCTGGATGGCGATGTTCGGTGACAGCCTTGCCTCGATTCGTTCCCTGAGTGTGTTGCCCGGTATTGTGACGGTCATGTTGGGTATGTGGCTTGTGCGGTTGGTCGCCACGCAAAGGGCGGCGTTGCTGGCGGGCTTGCTGCTGGCGTTATTGCCCACCGCCGTGCGCTACAGCCAGGAAGTGAGGATGTATGCGTTGCTGGGGGTATGGCTGATCGCCGCCACGATTGCCCTGGTGTACTGGATCAAGGCACCGCATTCATACCGTTATCCGCTCATTTATACCCTGCTGATGGCCGCGGCCTTCTACACCCACTACTTCACCGCATTCTGTGTGATCGCCCATTGGCTCTACCTGCTGCTCTGTGGCCGCGCTACCCGGTGGCTGATCAAGCGTCCTGCCTGGTGGCTGGCCAACGTCGCCATTGTGCTGTTGTTCCTGCCCTGGCTGCCGGGGCTGGTGGATTTGCTGCAGCACATGGCTGAACTCAAGAGTGGCGGTGATGTGGGCTGGGAGCCCGCGGTGGATGCCCGCTCCTTGCCGGCCATGCTGTGGCAGTTATTGACTCAGGATGAGGGTGATAGCCTGCCTTGGCCGTTGTTCTGGCTGCCACCGCTGGCACTGCTGGGCAGCATGGTATGGATGGCGCTGCGCGATGCGACCCCGCACAAGTTCACCAGCCTGATCGTGATCTACACCCTGCTGCCGATTCTGGCGATTTACGCGGTGTCTTTTGCTTCGCCGCTGTTTATCGAACGCTATGTGATGTTTGCCGCGCTGGGTTTGCCGCTGCTGGTTGCCATTGCGGTGGACCGTCTGCTTACGCACAAGCGGGCGCTGGCCATCGCAATCCTGGCCTTGTTTATCGGCACCGAGGCCGTGGGGCTGCGCAGTAATTTCAGTAGCGATGCCGATCATTTCGATCGTCTGGTCGAGCATGTGAACCAGCAGTTCAAGCCCGGTGACCGTATCGTGGTCAGTGACCTGTTCTGGTACTTCAGCTTCGTTTACTACAACAAGACCGGATTCGAGCCCATGCTCTACACGCCGCCTCTGGAGGATGGCACATCCGGGCGCCCGAATGATTATGGGTTTGGCACGTTAGTGAATGGCCACGGTCAAACAATCTATGTCGACCGCTTGAGCGACCTGCCGCCCGGCCCGGGCCGCGTCTGGCTGATTAGCAGCAAAGTGCAGCCGGATGATTTCAGTTCAATCCCCGTGGCCTGGCACAAAGCACGGGACCTGAGCGTCGATGACACGCAGGCTCGTCTATATTTGACCTGCCCCGGTGCCGAATGCGGCGCTGAACCTGAATGGAGTCAACTCGATGCAAAAGCCCACCCATAGCCTGCCATCCTTGTTCAAACAGCTGGGCCTGCCGTCCAGCCCGGAAGATATCGAAAAATTTGTCACCACCCACTCGCCACTCAAGCCGGACCTCAAGCTTGAAGATGCTTTTTTCTGGACGCCCGCCCAAGCGGCTTTTTTGCGCGAAGAGCATCTTGAAGACGCTGACTGGGCAGAAGTCGTCGACCAGTTGAACCTGATGCTGCGGCAAAAACCGATCGCAGGTAAGCAGAAATAAATAGCAACACTTGACTGTGATCCTCTGGCCGAGCAATATTAATAGTTAGCAAACTAACTTTATGTGACGCCCCTTGCCTGACACTCTCGATCCACTGCAAATGAGCATCAGCACCGGCATGGTGGTTGCGACTCGCCATTGGCGTCGTGTCTGCCAGGCCACGCTGGTCAACTACGGTATTTCCGAAGCCTGCGCCATGCCGCTGCTGATTATCGGCCGCCTGGGTGAGGGGGTGCGGCAAGTCACCGTGGCCCATGCTGCCGGGATGGAAAGCCCGTCGCTGGTGCGCTTGCTTGATCAACTGTGCAAGGCCGGTTATGTGCGCCGCTGTGAAGATGCCAGCGACCGACGTGCCAAAACCCTGAGCCTGACTGACACCGGGCGTGCTCTGGTGCAATCGATTGAGGCCCAGCTGGTACAACTGAGAAGGGCCGCTCTGGCCGATATCCCGGTGGCTGACCAGGAAGCGGCATTGCGTGTGATCAAAGCCTTTGAAGCGGCCGGACAATTGCCTGACGGAGCTGCCTCTTGAACGGTTTTTTCAGCAGCATGCCGCCTGCGCGTGACTGGTTCTACGGGGTGCGCACCTTCGCCGCATCGATGATCGCGCTGTATATCGCCCTGCTAATGGAAATGCCCCGTCCTTACTGGGCAATGGCCACGGTCTATATCGTCTCCAGCCCCTTTGTCGGGCCTACCAGCTCCAAGGCCGTGTACCGTGCCCTGGGCACGCTGATAGGGGCTGCAGCGGCAGTGTTTTTTGTGCCGCTGTTTGTACAGACACCCTTTTTACTGGTGCTGGTGATCGCCCTGTGGACCGGCATTTTGCTGTTTCTGTCGCTGCACCTGCGCACCGCCAACAGTTATGTGTTCATGCTGGCCGGCTACACCATGCCCATGATCGCCTTGCCGATTGTGGATAACCCGCTGAATGTCTTTGATATCGCCGTGTCGCGTACCGAAGAAATCATGCTTGGCATCGTCTGCGCCGCCGTGGTCGGCAGCATGTTCTGGCCCCGACGCCTGACCCCGGTGTTTATTGACGCAGCCGCCAAGTGGTTTGCCGATGCAAGCAATTACAGCAAGCACTACCTGGCCCGCGATATTGAGCCGAGCACAGTCAGCGGCCTGCGTTCGTCGATGGTCACCACGTTCAACAGCCTTGAAATGATGATTGGCCAGTTGCCCCATGAAGGCGCGCACCCGCAGACCGTGCGCAATACCAAGGAACTGCGCGGGCGCATGATCCACCTGCTGCCGGTGGTCGATGCTCTGGATGACGCGCTCTATGCCCTGGAGCGCCGCGCCCCGGAGCTGCTGGACAAGGTCACGCCGTTGCTTGATCACGCCAGGGCCTGGCTTGAAAACACCCGCGATGGCGCGCCGGTCCAGCAGTGGCAAGCCCTGCGCCATGAGCTCGAAGCATTGCAGCCCAGCGCCGCCGCCCTGGATGATCGCCGCCAACTGGTGCTTTCCAACGTGCTGTACCGGCTGGGTGAATGGATCGATCTGTGGCAAGACTGCCGCAGCCTGCAGGAAGCCATCTCCACCGGTAACCGTGAGGTCTGGCGTGCGGTCTACCGGCATTGGCGCCTGGGCCGGTTGACGCCGTTTCTCGATCGCGGGCTGATGCTTTATTCGGCGTTCTCAACCGTCACCGCAATTGTTGTCGCCTCGGTGCTGTGGATCCTGCTTGGCTGGACCGATGGCGCCAGTGCGGTGATTCTGGCCGCCGTGGCTTGTAGCTTCTTTGCCGCAATGGATGACCCGGCGCCGCAGATCTACCGGTTCTTTTTCTGGACTTCGCTGTCGGTGCTGTTCGCCAGTCTGTATCTGTTTGTGATCCTGCCCAACCTGCACGACTTCCCGATGCTGGTGCTGGCGTTTGCGGTGCCGTTTATCTGCGTGGGCACCCTGACCGTACAGCCGCGTTTTTATCTGGGCACCTTGCTGACCATCGTCAACACCGCCTCGTTTATCAGCATCCAGGGCGCTTACGACGCGGACTTCATGGTGTTTATGAATGCCAACCTGGCAGGGCCTGTCGGCCTGCTGTTTGCCTTCGTCTGGACCCTGATCGCACGCCCCTTCGGTGCCGAGCTGGCGGCCAAGCGCCTGACCCGTTTCAGCTGGCGTGACATTGTCAGCCTGACCCAGCCCGCCACCCTGGCCGAGCACCGGCAGATGGGCGCGCAAATGCTCGACCGCCTGATGCAGCACTTGCCGCGCCTGGCCTTGACCGGGCAGGACACGGGCAGCGCCCTGCGTGACTTGCGAGTGGCGCTCAACCTGCTCGACCTGCTGGCTTATGCGCCCCGGGTCACGGGCGGGCCGCAACTGTTACTGCGCCAGGTGGTCAGTGATGTGGGCGACTACTTTTGTGCCTGTCTCAAGGCGGGTGAGCGTTTGCCAATGCCAATGGGCCTGCAGATGACCATGGACCGCACCCGTCGCGCCCTCAACGCCAATGACCTGCAAGACGAAGGCGAGGCCCGGGTGCATCTGCTGCACGCCCTCAGCGGCCTGCGCCTGGCCCTGCTGCCCGGCGTTGAATTTATCGTCGATAACGACGACCTGCCACATCCCCGGGTCCAGGGCATTGATGGAGCGCCGCTATGATTGGTGACGTAGATATCAGCGGGGTCTTCCTGCCCACGCTTCTGGTATTGATGGGCATTACCTACTTGTTGTTTCTGGTGGTTCACGGATTACTTACCCGTGTGCACTTTTACCGTCTGGTCTGGCACCGGGCTTTGTTCAACGTCGGTCTCTACGCTCTGTTACTCGGCGTTGTGGATTCGTTCAGTCGATATCTGATGACATGAAAAAACCTTTACTGACCCTGGGCCGTGTCGTTCTCACCTTGCTGGTGGTGACGTTTGCCTGCGTCGTGGTCTGGCGCATGACCATGTATTACATGTTTGCTCCCTGGACCCGTGATGCCCATATCCGCGCCGACATTGTGCAAATCGCCCCCGACGTGTCGGGCCTGATCAAGCAGGTGGATGTGCGTGACAACCAGCCCGTCAGCCGTGATCAGGTGCTGTTTGTGATTGACCAGGAACGCTTCAAGCTGGCACTGCGTCAGGCCGAGGCCACCGTGGCCGACCGCAAGGAAACCCTGGCCCAGGCTCAGCGTGAAAGCCGCCGTAACAAGGGCCTGGGTAACCTGGTGGCCCGTGAACAGCTCGAAGAAAGCCAGTCCCGTGAGCTGCGTGCCCAGGCCGCACTGATTGAGGCCCAAGTGGCCGTGGACAGCGCCCAGCTCAATCTGGACCGCACCGTGGTGCGCAGCCCGGTCGATGGCTACGTCAACGACCGGGCTCCACGGGTCAATGAGTTCGTCACCGCAGGGCGGCCGGTGCTGTCGATTGTCGACAGCAGCTCGTTCCATATCGATGGCTATTTTGAAGAAACCAAGCTGGATGGCATCCATGTCGGCCAAAGCGTCGATATCCGCGTGATTGGCGACAATGCACGTTTGCGCGGGCATGTCGAAAGCATCGTGGCGGGTATCGAAGACCGTGACCGCACCAGCGGCCAGAACCTGCTGCCCAATGTCAACCCGGCGTTCAGCTGGGTGCGGCTGGCGCAACGGATTCCGGTGCGTATCGTGTTTGACGACGTGCCTGAAGACTTTCGCATGATCGCCGGGCGCACCGCGACCGTGTCCATTATCGAAGACTCGGCCAAAGCCCAGCCTGCCCCGGAGCGCGCGCAATGAAAGCCGTTCGCCTGGCAGCCGTAGGGCTGGGTCTGCTGTTGTCGGGCTGCCAGTTGCTGGGCCCCGATTACCAGTTGCCCAAGGACGCGGCCATGCAGCGCCCCGACTTGCAGGGCCAATTGGCGGGCGAGGGCGCCAATGTGGTGTCCGCGCCGGTCCCCGATGACTGGTGGAAGCTCTATCAGGACCCCAAGCTCAACGAGCTGGTGCGTCAGGCGCTGGCCTCCAACACAGATTTGCGGGTCGCTGCGGCGAACCTGTCGCGGGCCCGGGCCCAGGTGGAGCAGGCGCAATCGGCCGGGGGCTGGAGTGGCTCGGTCAAGGCGGGCGCCCAGCGCTTGCAAGAGTCCGGCGAAGCCTTTCTGCTGGCCGATAAGGTACCGGTAGCCAATGTCGGTGATCTGGGTATCAGTACCTCGTACCAGTTCGACTTGTGGGGCACCTTGCAGCGCGGGATCGAAGCCGCGCAGGCCAACGCCGATGCGACCCAGGCCGCGGCGGATACTGCACGCATCACCCTGGTGGCGGATGTGGTGCGGGCCTACACCCAGGTCTGCGCCGCCAATGAAGAGCACCATATCGCTGAAGAGTCCCTCAAGCTGCAAGCGCAAAGCACCAGCCTGACCCAGCGCCTGCGTGACGCCGGGCGCGGTGATGAAACCCAGGTCACCCGTTCTGAAACCCAGTTCAAGTCGTTGCGCGCAGAATTGCCGCGCTACGAGGCCATGCGCCAGTCCGGCCTGTTCCGTTTGTCTATGTTGCTGGCCAGGCCGCTGGATCAACTCCCCGCCGGTGTTGCCACCTGCGCCGAGCTGCCGCATATCGCCCAGCTGTTGCCGGTGGGTGACGGCGCAGCGCTGCTCAAGCGCCGCCCCGACGTGCGTCAGGCCGAGCGCCATCTGGCTGCAGCCACCGCCGAAATCGGCGTAGCCACAGGCTCGCTGTACCCGGACATCAGCATCGGTGCCAGCATTGGCACGGTGGGGATTATCGACAATCTGGGTACGGCCCCTACCAACCGCTGGGGCTTCGGCCCGATGTTGAGCTGGACAATTCCGACCAACGGCTCGCGGGCGCGCATCCGTGAAGCCGAGGCTGTTACCCAGGGGGCATTGGCCAAATTCGACGGTGTGGTGCTCAACGCCATCCGCGAAACCCAGACCAGCCTGGTGCAATACACCGCCTTGTTGCAGCGCCGCGAAGCACTGGCTGAAGCCGAGGCGTCGGCCAAAACGGCGGCCGACCAGACCCATCAGTTCTTCCAGGCCGGGCGCGAGTCGTTTCTGGCCGACTTGCAGGCGACCCGCACCTACACCGACATGCGCGCGCAATTGTCGGCAGCCAATACTCAGGTCGCCATGAGCCAGATCGACCTGTTCCTGGCCCTGGGTGGTGGCTGGGAAAGTGGACGAACGCAAGCTGCGGCAAACGCCAAACCCTGAGAGCGTTGCTATGCTCTGAATTATCGGTATCAGAACGATGGTTCAGGGCGTTTGCGGTCTGTAGCCCTCCTCATCGTGCAGACCCTGCCTGATGGGGATACTAATAATGAAAAACCCTTACGCTCCCGGTTTCTGGTGTGCAGTGGCCGCATTGGTGCTGCTCTCGGCTACCTATTTCTACGGCATCATGCTGGCGCACCAGATCGACAAGGCGTTGATCTTCCTCGACAGCGCCAGCGCACTGATCGCCGTGATGGCCATAGCAGTGGTGGCCTGCGCCTCAGTGCAAACCCGGCAAATCAAGAAGCGCCAGATCAACCAGGGCCAGACCCGTGTGCTGATCTGGGATACCAAGGTCGCCCTGCGCCGGGTAGAGACGGTATTTGACCGCTATTTCTGGGGCAGTTACTGGCAGCCGGGCCGCACCTTTCAGGAGTTCATGGGCGAACTCACCGGTACCCCGCTGGAAAAAAGCCTCGAAGCCCTGAAAATCCAGTGCCTGAAACTCGACAAGGCGTTGCCCTCCGATGACCGCCAATGGCTCGAAACTGCGCGTGAACTTGCTGATGTGGCGGCAGCGATGGCGCGTGAGCGTTACCAGCTAGATTACTCAGACGTTTCTTTTAATTCTGTAGGAGAAACCTGCATAGACCATGATCTGGAAGTGCTGGTGTACACCTGGAGTGCCAGCCTCAAGAGTTTCGACCATCAACTCGACGAAATTGACCGGCGTTACGCCCAACCGGCATGAAGGCGGTGTGACGCAAGAGCAGCGTCAGTTCTGTTGCCGGTGTTAACCTGCTTGTACTTTTCGGCCCATGAAGGGCTTGGCAAAGACCGCTTTACTTTCAACACAACGGACATTGAACGGGTCAATTGATGAATAAACCATTAGCTGTGCTGGTAGGGATCGTTGTTGTCGCCGGGGCGCTGAACACCGCTGGCGCGTGGTACACCGGCAGCAAAATCGAGGGCGTGCTGCAGACGTCGATTGCACAGACCAACCAGGAGCTGGCCAAGCAACTGCAAGGCACGACCACACACGGCACTATTGAGCTGGTTTCCATTGAGCGCAACCTCTACAGCAGCACCGCGCACTATCGTCTCAAGCTCCAGGACGACAAGGCCGGCGCGGATGCACAGCCGGTGGAATTGCTGTTTGTCGATAATATCGAGCATGGCCCGTTGCCGTGGTCGCGTATCAAGACGTTCAAGTGGATGCCGGTGATGGCGGTCAGCAATTATTCGCTGGAAAAAACCCCATTTAGCGAAAAATGGTTTGCCGCCACCAAGGATCAGACCCCGCTCAAAGGCCAGGTCACCCTGGGTTACGACCGCTCGATTGACGGTCATATGGAGCTGACGGCCCTGCAGACCCAGCTGGACGAGCACTCGACCTTGAGTTTCTCGGGCATGACCATGCAGGCCCAGACCGATGCCGACGGCCAGAACCTCAAGGCCAAAGGCTACATGGACCACCTCAAGCTCAATGCAATCACGATTGAGAACCCGCCGGTAACGGTCGAGCTCAATGGCCTGACCCTGGCCAGTGACCTGAAGAAAACCGACTTTGGCTTCTATCTCGGGCAGAGCGTGATGGCGCTGAGTGAAGGCCAGTTGACCTATGGCGTGAAGCAATCGGTGATCAAGCTCAAGAGCTTCGAGTACGCGGATTCTGCTTCTGCTAATGGCAACCTGATGTCCGGGCGGCTGTCCTACAACGTGGGTGATGTCACCCTGGACGGTAAACCGGTGGGCAGTGCGCAAATGGTCCTGACCGCCAACAGCCTGGATATCCCGGCCATGCAGGCGCTGCTGCAGATTTATCAGAACAAGTTCCAGCCCCAGGCCGAGGGCACTTTGCCGCAAACCCCGCTGACCCCGGCGGAGCAAGTGCAGATGCAGCTTCAGGTGGAAAAGATACTGGCCTCCAAACCGCAGCTGGCGCTAGAGAAATTCACCATCAAGACCGCCAATGGCGAAAGCCAGCTCAGCGTTGCGATGGGCTTGGCCAAACCGACTTCATTTGAGCAGCCGCCGGTTGAGGTCACCAAGCAGATGCTGACCGCGCTTGAGGCCAAGCTGCTGCTGTCCAAGCCGATGATTGCTGATTTGTCGGCAGTGCAGGCACAACTGGTGGGCCAGACCGACCCGCAAGCCATTGCCAAGATGGCCAGCATGAACAGCGAAATGGCGGGTGTGATGGCGGTGCAGACCGGGCTGGCCAAAGTGGAGGGCAGCAACATCCTGGCCTCGCTCAATTACGCGGATGGCCAGGTGGATCTCAATGGCCAGAAAATGAGCCTTGAAGACTTCATCACGGCAATGAGCACCCGCTTTGGTGGTGTGGCCAGCCAGTAATGGCCCATGTGGGAGCGGGCTTGCTCGCGATGCAGGCGCTACGGTTTTTCAGGTAAACCGCATTGCTCCAATCGCGAGCAAGCCCGCTCCCACAGTCCTCAGTACGCCAATGACCAGGTCATGGTGTAAGTGCGGCCACGGCCCTGATAGTCATACAGATACTCCGGGCCGTAGGTCGGCGAGTAGAACAGCGCCGCACGCTGGCCCCAGACGGTGCTGTACTCCTTGTCCAGCAGGTTCTGGATACCGGCGCTGAACGTGCCGAATTCAGTCTCCTGGCTGCCCATCAAGTCGAACGTGGTGTAACCGCTGATCTTGTGGTCGGAATCGTCTTTAAGTGTAAAGGCATGGTTACCCTGCAAGCGCACATTGCGCCCGTCACCGTGCCAGCCCACAAACGCGGTGGACTTGGACAATGACGCATAACGAGCGTCACGTTTCATCCAGTCGCCTTGCGCGTCCTCTTCCTCTGAACGCACCAGATGCAAGGTGCCGCCTGCGTCCCAACCGTTATTGAAGTGACGGGTCAGCGCGCCTTCAAAGCCAAAGTCGCGGCTTTTCTTGTCGGTTACATCAATGGTCAGCGTGGCAGCGTCCGTGGTGATGACCTTGTCCGACCAGATGTAATAAATCGCCGCCTGCGCGTCCCAATCCACATCTGCAAAACGCCAGCCGGTCTCGACCTGACGGCTCTTGATCCCGGCCAGCGGGTTGTCTTTGACGCTCAGGCCCGCCTTGCCGTAGTACTTGGCCGGGTCCGGCAAATCAAAGCCTTCGCTGTAGTTGACCCAGGTTTGATGGCCATTTTTAAAGTCGTAGATGGCACCGAGGTTGAACAGGTTGACCGCGTAATCATTGCTGCCACCGGCAATGCCCTTGAACACACCGACATCGACGTCCATTTGTTGTCGCCGCGCGCCGCCAGACAGGGTCAGGGCATCGGTAAGTTTCCAGTCAAGCTGGGCGTAGGCCGAATGCCCATCAACCCGGTAACTTGGGTAGCGCGGGGCTTTGCTTTGGGTGACCAGGTCCAGGCCGCCGCTTTCGGACGAGATGGCCGAATCGAACACGCTTTGCTCGGCGTTGAAGCGCTCGCGGTCAAGGTCCACGCCATAGGTCAGCTTCAGGCTGTCCCATTGCTTGGCAAACAGTGCCTTGAGGCTGGTGACCTCGAAGTTTTGCTGCGAAGCGGCGAAGTACACGCCCTTGGAACCCTGCGGTTTACCGGCGTTGTAGTACGGGAACGGATAGAAATTGTTGTCTTCCTTGCGGTACGAGCCCTGCAAGTAGAAGTCCTGGCCCAGCAAGTCGGCGTGGTGATAGTTGGCGTTGAACAGCAGGCGCTTGGAACGCGGCTCCAGGTCGGTGTCGTAGCCGCTGCGGATCTCGGCGTCTTCGAGGTTGGACGGCGCCTTGTCGTGCAGGTTGGGGAAGTAGATGCCGACGCTGCCGTTATTGCCCGAATCGTAGTACTGAGCCAGCAAGTCCAGGTCCTGCACGTCATCGAGCTTGATCGCCAGGCTGCCCATCAGGTCGAGGGTGCGGTTGTATTGCAGGTCGGTCTGGGTGTTGTCGATAAACACCTGATCGCCCTTGCCATCGTAAAAGGCTTCGTTCTGTTCGCCGGAAATCCCCAGGCGACCATAGACCCGATCTGTGCCGCCGCTGACTGATTGCGAAATGCGGCTGGAGAGGTCGTCGCTGTTGTTGAAACCGCTGGTGGCCGACAGCTCGGTCTCGAATTGCGCGGGGCCGGGCGTGCCCTTTTTGGTCACGATATTGATGATCCCGCCTGTGGCGCCGCCGCCGTATAGCGCGCTGGCGCCGGACAACACTTCGACCCGTTCGACGTTGAACGGCGAGATGCTGTCGAACTGGCGCGACAGCCCCCGCGAGCTGTTCTGGCTGACGCCGTCGATCATCACCAGCACGTTGCGCCCGCGCATGTTCTGGCCGTAGTTGCTGCGCCCTTCGGGTGCCAGGTCGAGCCCCGGCACCAGTTTGCCGATGGCTTCCTTGAGGGTGACACCGGTGTCCAGTTGCTCCTGCAACTGCACCTGGTCGACCACCCACACGGTGCCCGGGATTTCACTGATGGCGGTGCTGGTACGGGCGCCGACGCTGACTTCCAGGGCCTTGAGTTGCAGGCTCTGCGCGGGGGCTTGAGGTTTGCGCAAGATGACGGTGCGGGCATCGCTGAATTGCCAGTCCAGGCCGCTGCCTTCCAGCAGGGTGTGCAGTGCCTGTTCAATGCTCATCTGCCCTTTGAGCCCCGGGCTGTGTAGCCCGGCCACTTCGGCAGAGGTGAACAGCAGATGCAGATCGGCCTGGTCGGCAAATTGGGTAAGGGCCTGGTCGAGTTCCTGGGCCGGGACGTCCAGGCTGACCTGGCGGGCGCTTACAGAGGCACCGGGGGCGGTCGCAGACGCTGCCTGGGCACTGGCGTGCAGCGTGCCGCCCAGGCTGGCCAGCAAGGTTGTGGCCACAAGTACCTGGCGCAGTCGCTGTTCGTTGAGGTGTGCGCCGCGTGGCTTTTTGACGTGCTCGACCATTGCGTGTTTGATCCTTGTCCGGGTTTTTATATCGCGAATGGGAACGGATTCGTTCCTGGTCTTACTACGACGATATGCCCGAGAGGATCTTGCAGTGGCTGTGTGAAATTATTTTCAGTGGACCCACGCCACAAACGGCAGATAGGTGATGTTGAGGCCGTAACGCTGCTCCAGCGTGTGCAGCAGGTTCTGCGGATCATTGAGGTCGAACACGCCGCTGATCTGCATCGCGCCGAGGGTGGCATCGGGCAGCACGATGCGCCCGTATTGATAGCGCTCCAGCTCGGCCAGGACCTCCTGCAGGGGCTTGCGGTTGAAGATCAGCTTGCCGCGCTGCCAGGCAGTGAGGGCATTGGCATCGACCTGCTGGCGCTCAGCGACAGCCTGGCCTGCTTGGTACAGCGCCTGCTGGTTGGGTTGCAGCTCCAGGGTTTGCGCCTGGTGCTGCACTTGCGCCGCGCCGGAGGCGACCAGGATGCGAGTCTGCCCCGCATCGCGACGCACGCTGAAGACCCCGTTTTTAGCCGCCACGCGGTCTTGCCCGGCCTGGACAACAAAGGGGCGCGACGGGTCATCGGCCAGCTCGAACAGAGCTTCGCCCTTGCGCAAGGTGACGCTGCGCTGAGTGCCGGTGAAATCCACCGATAGCGCCGTCGCGCTATTGAGCGTGACCCGCGTGCCATCGCTCAACAGCCATTGCTGGCGCTGACCGACCCCGGTGTGATGAGTGTCGGACCAGCTGGGTACATAGTCCGTAGCGCCATACCCGAGTACGGCCAGCACCAGCCCCGCCGCCAGCCCGCTGGCCCAGCGATAAGCCCGGCGGCGCGGCCTTGCGCGATGTTGCTCGGCGCTGGCGGTAAGGCCGATATCCGCCCACAGCGCTTCGGCCTCCTGGGCGGCGTTTTTGTGCGCCGGGCTCAACTGTTGCCAGCGCTGGTAGTCCAGGCGCTGACGGGCCGTGGCTGTGCCCGAGTGCAGCAGCGTCTGCCAGTCGATGGCCTGATCGTCGAGATCTTCAGGGGTAGGCGTAGAAAGCATCACGGCAAGCTCAGGCATGGTTGTGTTTGAGCCAGTCACGGCAGTGGCGCAAGGCCTGGCCGATATATTTTGCCACCATACTTGGCGACACGCCCAGTTCGACGGCGATCTGCGCCTGGGTCATGCCGTCGATACGACTCAGCAGCAACGCCTGGCGGGCATTGGGCGACAGCTGTTGCAGGGCGTCGTCGAGGATGCCGATACGCTCGGTGGCCAGCAGCAGGCCTTCGGGCGGCAGCCCGGGGTCGGCGATTTCCAGCGATGGCGGCTCGGCACTCAGGTTACGGGTCTGGCGTTGGTCCACGCGCAAGGCATCAATGGCCAGATTGCCCGCCACCTTGAAAATAAAGTGCCGGTCATTAAGTACCGTGACCGTCCTGGGGTCGATTTTCGCCAGCTTGATCCAGGTTTCCTGCGCCACATCCGCCGCCCGATGTCGGTCACGCAGGCGCCGGGTCAGGAACGACAACAGGTCGTCGTAATGCTCCTGAAAACTGGCCAGCAGGCTGGAGGGGGAAGGCGGGGTCATGGAGCATGGGCTCGGGTGTTAATGAGAAGCCGTATCATTAACGATTGCGTGCGCGGGTGCAACGGCTCTTGTGGGGGGGAGCATTGGGTTATAGCGGTGTGGGAGCGTGGCTTGCCCGCGATGGCATCAACGCGGTCTGACAGGACGACCGCCCGCCTGAATCGCGGGCAAGCCCGCTCCCACAGCTTTCTGCAGACGCGAAAAAGCCCTGCGCATATGCACATCGGGTTTGATTTTAAGGGGGGAAAACGCGGTTCCCTTGAACAAGGGAACGCATTCAGGTGCCACAAATAATGGCGGAGAACGGGGGATTCGAACCCCCGACACCCTTTTGAGGTGTACTCCCTTAGCAGGGGAGCGCCTTCGGCCACTCGGCCAGCTCTCCGCGAAACGCCGCGTATAGTAACCAGCCTTTCGTCAGTTGCCCATAGAAAATTTAACCTGATCTGCGTTTTACCCGCAAAAGCTCAAAATACAGGCGTGCGATCGCTCACCGGGTACTCGATGAGAGGCAAAAATGCTTTGGGATACAGGGATTTGACGCGATTCCCTTGGACAAGGGAAAGAAGAATGGTGCACCAGGCGGGATTCGAACCCACGACCGGCGAAGCACCAAGTTTTTGGGGTCTTGAAGACAGCTTAGGAGGGGCAGTGTCACACCTTCGTGGGACTGGTTGATGTCTCTGGTATCCAGAGTATTTCACCCTCACTCGTGATGGCAAACGCTCTTTTGACTTTGTTTTTCTACCAGGAGCCTCTCTTAGAAGCTTACGGCTGTCGTGCAAAAAAACTCAGGGCTTTTACCTCACCCGCAATAGGCCTGCCTTCAGCGCAGCAATAGTAGCTTTGACTGCTGTTTCAGGACGTCACAGGCTTCATCTTGATGCAAAGGGCTAAGCGACATACGATCGGATCAACCCAGGGAGATCGACGTATGGACAGCTACCAGAATCCGAAGCCAGGAAAGACCTACATCAGTCCCGCCCTCCAGTCCTTTGGGGACAAAACACGACTTCTGCGCATCGCGTCTAAGGTGCTGCCATCGGCAGATGGTTATGAATATGTTCGTGAGAGAGATGAAACCGTTGTTCGTCACAAACCAGATGCTGCCACCTACATAACAGCAAAGTTTTTGGAGGACGACCGACGAGTCCGTGTTTTGACTGTGCAAAAGTTTAGCTCCGGTACTGGTCAACCGTACGGATCGGGTTTCTCATTTGTTGGGGAGGAGATAGGTAAGTTTTGTGAGTTTCTGGCCAACATCCAGGCTGTCGCTTTTGAAAATGGTAGCCAGATAAACATCACTGATGATGAGCTGAGGCGCATTGTTCTGACTTCACCTCAAGCCGAACGGATGGTCAAAGAGAACGAGGATCTTATCTCAGAGATAGTCAAACACTCGCTCACCAAGCAGGACGTTGTAGCCATAGGCTATCGAAAAAAGCAGTTGGGGGTCTTTCGGAGATTACTCGAGGATGAAGAATATTTTCAGAGGTTAAAAAGCAGCAAGGGTTGTACGGCGGAAGGTCTTTGGCAGCAGTTTTTTGAGAAAAACGCATGGATTTTTGGCTACGGTCTTAGCTACATATATACCACTGGGCTGGACAACAAAAGGTTGGAGCAAGTGGTTAAAGGCAACGATGTTGCGCAGCCCGGCAAAAGAGTTGATGCGCTTCTCAAAACTAGGGCTCGGGCCTCGAGTTTATGCTTCGTTGAGATAAAAACGCATAAAACACTGCTGTTGAAAACAAAGAGTTATCGAGCGGGGTGCTGGGCGCCTTCTGATGAGCTCGCCGGAGCTGTTTGTCAAGTGCAGGGCACCGTAGCCTTTGCCGCCCAGACTTTAATGGGCGCTGTTCGACTGACCGATGACGATGGGTATCCCACGGACGAAGAGATTTTCAATTTCTCACCCAAAGCGTTTGTAGTCGTTGGTTCTCTCGAACAGCTGATCGGTGAGCACGGGGTCAACCGTGAGCAATTAAGGAGCTTTGAGCTATTTCGTCGAAATACAGTTCAGCCTGAAATCATCACCTATGATGAGCTTTACGAACGAGCGAAACATATAATTGAGGCTAATGAGGCATAGGTTAGAAATAGCTCAATTGCCAACGAAGGTCCACCTCGACCTCTAGTGCATACGGCCTCTGTGCCTGACTTCGATTGAACTAAAGCTAATTATCCGTGGTGAGGTCGGTGGAAGGGCTTAGTCATAAATAGCGCTCTGGGCCCTGCAATGAGTTTGCTTTGCGGCCTTCGCGCAACCTCCTGTTCAACGGAGGCTACATGGAGCTCTATTCTCCTGGAGCAGGTTCAGCAGAGCACTGAGGTTCAAAGAAAACCGTGCTTTAGGGTGATGACGCGCAAGCTGAGTTGTACATCACTTTTGCTCGATCAGCAGCTGTGACGGCTCTATTTGGAGCGCCGATGCGAGGCGCCAGATATTGTATATCGTGACATTTTTTTCGCTCCTTTCCAGCATCCCTATGTAAGTCCGATGGACGCCAGCTAGCTCCGCTAATTCTTCCTGCGAGAGCCCAAGCTCCAGTCGTTTCCGGCGGACGTTGTTGGCAAAAACTGCGACAAGCTCGCATTGCTTTGGTGAGATAGGCATTCACCAAATTTCGCTTTTTGCATACTACAATTCGACATACTATGATTAGCATAGACTGTCATCTGGATTGTCTGGCCAATGCCTATTAGTGATCAAGGAGTGATTTGTGGTTATTCGGAAAAGGCTTTCGGCCTGCGTTGCCCTAGCGTTGTCTTTCTCCTGTGTAGTTGGGGCAGCACCAACCAAGCAGGATCTTGAGGCCGTACAAATGGTTTTTGACTACAACGCCTCTGATGATCTTGCCTATTTAGAGGCCTGTGGAAAGCCTGCACTCCGCAATCAATATCTTCAGTCCATGCACGACGCTGGCGCTGCATACCCGAACAGAGATCCCAAAAAAATCCGGGCGCTAATAAGAGATATTGAGCGCAGAGCGGATTCTCGTGTGCAGCTGCAAAGCAGTCTTTGGAATTTTTTGGATCAAAAGGATATTGATGACGACTGTAAATTCAATGTTGGCCAAGCTTTGAAGCACCTTAATACCCTCGATGACTTCATATTCAAAAGCTGAGAGTGGATTCGCAGGCTTCTCTGGGCAGCATCGTTATTACTAGGGCTGGAACAGCCGGTCAGGAGCTCCTGCAATGAGATCTAGGGCAGTTAAGCCGCTCATCCGCCCCTTGTGCCATCTCTCAGTCTCCTGCCTTAGGGCGGAGGATATGAACGTCTGCTTTCCGGTAGGGAGTTCGTATTCTTTAGCGAGCAACGGGTCGAGCTCCACCGTGAGCCCATTTTTTACCGAATACACACACCATGTCCTGGCGGAAGACTGAGGGTCTGCTCCGATTTTTTCGCCTGGTGACTTAAACATAAAGTCTGAGTCAGCTTCGCCTTTGATGGTGCGAAGTTTTAGTCGAAGCTTTGTTTTTCCAGATTTAGAAAAGCCCTCCGGTCCAATCATCAAGCCGTGAAGGTGCCAGCGTCTCCGGCTGGATTCGTCAGCAAGTGCTGCTGGCGCTTTTTCTACCGCGTAGAGAAACTCTGCTCGTTTATCCACCGTGCAGCGAACGATCCTTGTCATCTGATCGCGGATGTATTCAAGCGCTTGACGATCACCATTGTCGATTCGGTCGCTGAGCTCCTTGCTGAGCACCAGTGTGAAAGTTTTCAACTCCCAAGATCGAGCAAGAGCCATCCGGTACAGTGGTGTGGCGGCGACTGCGAGCTTTGTAAACTCACTCGTGTGCTTCCATGGTTTCAGTTGTTCTTCGTTGGGTACAGATTGATTCAGTAGGGTCTTCCGCCTGTATACAGATCCTGGGAAGGAGGAAGTGTGTTTACCTAATATACTTCTCTTTGATATGGCTAATACCTTTGCATAGGCCGCCCCAACTACGCTTGAAGGCTTTTTTATGGGTGGCTTTTTTACGGGTTTTTTCCTAGCGGTTGAGAAATCTCGATCAGATGCTGGATCGCCGTTACTTGCATTGACGGCTTCTGTAGGCACTACCCTGTGCGACTCCTGCTGCTCGGTTGCGAGGCGCTCCGGGTTTGATGTTGCTCTGGCTGAGGTTTCTTGATGGGCTGTCATGGCGGGCTCGAAAGCCCGAGCTATGAGGTCGGGCCTATTTTCATATTTGCGGCATCCTGGATGCCGCGATGGTGTTCGCTACTTACGCGACGATCTAAGAGTTTGACACTTGGCCGGTCATCATCAGGTCATCTCACTGTCAAAGCCTAGGAGGACGATGTCATCCTCTTCATTTGCTAGCGTTTCATTCCAGGCTTCTTCCTCTTTTGACTCGAGGTAGCGCAATGTTTCGAGTTCTCCTTCCATGCCTTCTGTATCTCCTTTTTGCTCCGCATCCTGTCGGCGTTGCTCTGCTCTGAGTTTGGCGACGTCAAAGTCCGTCATGAGATGGATCTGGAGTACAGGCATCTCCTCTACGTCGAGGGCCATGTTCATCTTTTCTAAAGGGAGTGCTCGGCGCTGGACATCTTGGGTTAGCTTGAGAGTGGTGGCGCTTGCAGCTAGGGCTCTAAAAGATGTGGGATCAGTCAAATCAAGTTGCTCGACAGCCATCGAGAGCTTGTTTCTTATTTGCTGGCTGATTGCGAGGTCGTCTATCACGTGGGACGCTGCAATCAATTGAACCTTATCCAGAGCGAACGCTGTGTTTAGCATGTCCTCCCTGGCCTTTGTGATTAGCTTCTGCTGGGTAGCGCCAGCGACTGCCTTATTCGTTTTCAAAATGCGTTGAGCAGTGCTCACGCTGATCTCTAGCTGAAGTGCAATCGCGGGAATGCTATACCCAGCTTCTCTGAGAATGACTGCTTGAGCACTTTGGTTTGGAGTGGCTTTTTTACCGGGCATCTCACACCTCGTCTTCAAGGATGCGAAGTGCTCGCGGTTTTGGCGGAAGTTTAGCTATAGCAAGCAACTCGCTTTCTAGTCTCTCCCAGTTACCTGCAACTGTGGCAAGAGGGAAGCCGGACAAGTAGGCGATGTCGTTGATTTTAAACGGGGCAAGCGTGTCCAGCATGGTGCCGGATGCTATCAAGGCGTCTCTCAGGGCCAAGGTGAT
Organism: Pseudomonas fragi; assembly: GCF_900105835.1. Classification (NCBI taxonomy): domain Bacteria; kingdom Pseudomonadati; phylum Pseudomonadota; class Gammaproteobacteria; order Pseudomonadales; family Pseudomonadaceae; genus Pseudomonas; species Pseudomonas fragi. The sequence goes on along the minus strand of NZ_LT629783.1, from coordinate 3,090,500 downwards.
GGCTTGGCGCGTATGGCTACGTTGGGTGATGCTTGCTGCGGGTTGGCTCCTGCAAGGCCTAGGAGAACTGATGCCATTCTTGCGGCACAGATGATAAGCAGAGTCTTTCGTCCAGCGAACACCGTCAGTCCGAGGATTACTGTTGTTCAGATGCTGCGCTAGGCGTCTGTAGGAGCTGATGGGATTTCTGAGATAGTCACGAGCGTTCTCTTCTAAGGTACTCATTACGGCTTTTCCTTCTTTTGGATCGTTGGTAAATGTTCATAGGTACTTCTCTCGTTTGTTTATGGTTGATCTGCTTCTACGAGCAGCAGGAGGATCATATGGAGTTGAATATTTAGCGCCTAGAGTTAGATTCATACATTTTGTAAATGTGCAAGCGTTTGCCTAGATTTTTCTATGGTTCAGATGGTTCTGGTCGCGCTCAGGTAGTTCGGCGTCCTAAGGACTGAATCCAGTTGTCGGCGGTAGAGGTAAGGCGTCCGGGTACATGGCAGGAAGCAAAAAGCCCGCGTTTAGGCGGGCTCATGTGTTCGAAAATATTTATCAGGCGCTAAGTGTGCGTTTGATACGGTAGACAGTCGCGACGCCGCACTCGGCCATTTTGGCAACCTCATCAGCGGAAGCCTGTGGATACTTTGTCAGAATGCTTTCAACCCTCTTCCATTTATCCGCGTCCTTGCTCTTGCCGGTGGGTTTCCAGCCAGGTTCAGCCGCTTGCTTGTTCTGGATACCTTGCCGGATACGCTCCACGCGTTTTTCCTGGTCGAGGCGCGCCATTGTCGCCATCAGGTCAATCAGCATGCCGTTGACAACCTCCATGACTTGGCCAGTGATGCCGGTATCTTGCACCAGTAGGTGGCTGGTTGGCAGGTCGGCAATGACCAGTCGTAAACCTTTGGCTTCAATCGTAGCTTTCAGGGACTTCCAGTCGGACTGAGAGAGTCGCGTGAGTCTATCCACGGATTCGCATAGGCAAATATCACCTGGTTCTGCGGCTTCAAGCATGGCAAGTAATCGGGGTCGATTAAGCTTTGTCCCGCTGATGTTCTCTGCGTAGATACCCGCGACGGTTAGCCCTTTTTCAGCTGCGAATGTTTCCAGTGCGATCTTGGCTCTATTCGCGTCCTGATCCTTGGTAGACGCTCGCAGATAAAGGTGGGCTTTCATTGCGATCTATCCTTTTAAGTTAAATTCGATAGATCTATGATAATTCTATTCTATAGCTATTAACAATAGGTATTTGATAGTGCTCGGGTGGAGGTCGTCGAGCTATCAGACTTGTCTACTTTTTTGATAGTGGTAGGGGGGTGTGGCGTAGGAGGGATGCTTGCTAGAGCTATAGGCTTCTGTCATGTCGCTGATGGTGTGTTCCAAAAATTTTTTAGTGGCTAAAGGCTATCTCTCTTGACCAAAGCTATCTATTTGAGGTTATTGCTTCAGTGCGTTCAAGGTAGAGAGCGCTACAGCACCAGCAGGGAGTTAGGCTGCGCAAGCCGATATCGCCGTTGGAAATTCTAGGAAGAAAATGGACACAAAAACTGGAGCAATTATGGATCGTGAAATTATCGGCCGACGCTCGCAAGATGTGCAGTCAGGCTTGCGTGATGTTTCGGACTTGCGCGTTTCGGCTACGATACCGGTCACGCGGCAGATCGGTATGGCTGCGCAGCTTGCTGTACACATTCGTGGTTTGGATACCATAGAAAACATCGTTGGCTTCCACCATTTTTGCAACAACCTCGGGATTACCTCTGACTCGTTGCCGACAGTACTGGGGACTTTGGAACAGATCGGGTGGATTCGCGTTGTGCCAAACGTGTTTGCTCCTAAGCGAATTGAAGAAAACATTCCTTTTTTTCAGGAACTCTATGGCTTGCTTGGTGAGCAATGGAGTGAGCGTAAGCCTGGTGAGCTGGAACAAGCGACTATGGCAATCATCGACCGACTGACGGTCGCCCCCGTGCCGCTTGAAACACTAGCGTTGGAACTCGGATTAAAGCCCGTTGATATTCAGACGGTTATAGATATTGGTGATCTTGGCGGCTACCTAAGGCAGTATGATTCGCCCAAGGACAACATTCCTATTTTGTACGCTCCTCTCTTCACTGAAGAAAATCCCGAAACGCTGTTGAATTTTATCGCCAAAAATCCAGGTAGCCACAGCGCTATCGAGTCAGTTTTTCAGGCCGCTAGGTCTCATCCGGGCGCGCCGATTAGTGCATTAGAGGTAAGCAACCCTTTAGTTCTTGAGTTGGTGAATGAAAATATACTTCGAGCACCTGCGATCATCTCGTCAGGTGGCGCACAGTCTTTCGCGTTCGCACCCTACAAAACTACCCAACCGCGAGCCATTCTTGAAAAAGCTCGGATTATATTAGCGTGTGTTCGTTACGGTGAAGGCTATTCATCCATCACCCAAATTGCAGATCCAAGTGCGATTCTCAAAGGATTGCGAGACCGTAAGATGATTGGCCGAACACCGCATTCTAATATTCAATCTCAGTATGCTGCGGCGGCGAATATGGGGGTTGGTTGGATCGAGCCTGAGGGAGGCCGTTTTCGCTTCAGACTATATGACACCGAAGATAATCTCGCTGCGGTTGATTTGGCTATTGCGATGTGTGCGGGCCGGAGTGAGGATGTTGCGTCTTCGATACTTTTACCTAATGAAGTGAGGCAGCATTTCTCGCGATCTGAACCAGGAGGGTTATTGCTGCCAGAGGCGAATAGGGTTCGGGCACGCGATGTGATTGCAACTCGCAAGCTCGATCCAAATACGCAAACCGCCGCCAGACTCGGGCGGGCATTACTTGACGACTTGCGAGGAATTCATCGTGTCATCTAATGATAAAGATCATTCCTATAAGCTTTTAGGTAAGCGGATGGCATGGGCATTAGGTTATGTGCCATTGATTAACGTTCCAGTCACCCTCCCAGCGGATACGAGTTCACGAGCTGGAACAGATCTGACCGATGCGGACGTTTTTGGCTTTCGTTTCAGTGCAAGCGGAAGTGTCTCTCGGCTGCTGATTGACTGCAAAACTACCAGTGGTCGCGCGGTTGATCGCGTGCTGTGGGTGAAAGGGCTGCAAAGTGTATTGAACGTTGAGGAACTTTACCTATTTAAAAAGAAAATCCCTAACAGCGCTCGCTGGCTAGCCCATGAGCTGACAGTAAACTGTGTTGACGAAGCAGAGCTTAACGAGCTCGATGCCAGGCTAGGGCTGAGTCGTCTGAAGGGACCCTATTTTGATGGTACTGGTTATAAAAGTATCGAATCACTGCTGGCTTTCTCGAAGGGCAGCGAGTATCGCGCCTTAACCCAGTTCCTTACTACTGGCATCTGGATGCTAAAGCCGGCTAACCGGGTTTTGACTCTGCTGAGTGTAGGGCATCAAAAAAACCTATATCAGAAACTGAGGCCTGATGATCCAGCGCATACGTGTCTAGTTCTGTTGGCAGCAAGAGCTCTTGCAATAAGCCTTGGTCTTCTGGTTAGTAATTTGAATGTTGTGGATGTATTGAGAGTTGAGGAGCGATTACGCGAAGAACTCCATGGGGGCGCTGAATCTCTTGCGCAAAAAGAACGCTTTGCGTCTGCGATTCAGCGTTTGACCGGCGAAAGCGATAATGATCAAGCGCTTGATCACAAAGACTTCTCAAGTCTTCTCGAAGAGGTAAACCGACTTCTAATCAGGCGATATGCTCTTAACGACGCAATCCGAATCACTGATCTAGCATTGCACTACTTTGCTGCTGGTGCCGGGACATTACCTCGCCACTTGAGTGGTAGTGACTCTAAGCTTTCTGCGAAGATGGCATCAGATATCCTTGCTTTGTTCGTGAAAAGCAATTCTCTCGATATCGGATTCTCTCGCGCCATTATCGGATTGCTAGCGACCGCTCAGGATGCAACATCTGATCAAAGCGAGGAGCCGCGTTTCGACGGGCTTGCAAAAGGGGATCAGTTTTCCTTATTGGCACCATTGCCTCCGCTAGAAGACCATTAGCATAGTGGGGCCTAGGATCCTAGGCCCCACTGGCTGCATCCTATCTAACTATGATTGTTTTCTGACAAGTCCATGGTTCGCACGGTGCTGCTCAATATCGCTTTTCATCTTTGTTTATAAATACTCGTGACATCTGCATAAGTAACTCCTAAAAGGTGCAACAGGCACAGCCAGCTCTTTTTATACAGTTGGCAGTGCCCACTCGCTCTCAAAATATACTCTTTCTGAGCTATCTCTTACTCTTGCCGTGTGAAGGGCAGACTTGGAACGTCTCGCTCAAATCAGGCTGGCCGTTCAGTTTGGTTAAGGTTGTAGGCCTCTCGATGTCGCTGAATAGATGGCTTGAGCTTGTATCCAAGGCGCGCCTCAAAGTCCTCGTATGTGACGTTAGAGAAATCGACAGGAATGGTAAGACTTTCCAAGATTTCCTGCTTCTTCAATTGGCTAAACCCGTTGCCGTACTTAGCTACCTGACCTTCCTTGCCTCTTGAATGTCCCGTAAGGTCGGGTAGTACGAGATACGCCTCTCCCCCAGCTTCACGGGCAAGATCGGTAAAGGTGTGACGAAAGCTATGAAAATTCTTCCGGTCGGTCTTGCCGTCAGTATCTCTTTCGCGGATACCGCACTTAAAAAAGTATCCGGATGCTGGGGTGCTCGCGCTAGGGAAGCGGCAGAAGAAATGAGTGGCATTGCTAGCCCACCCCTTTTTGGGGTTGTAGGTCAGGCCGTCTGAGAACAACTTTTCGCGTCCTTCCTTGACAGCTTGATCTACGAAAGAGAGAAAGCCCATGCGAATAAGCTCGCTGTGAATGGGTAAAACCCTACGGCTGGACTGATTCTTCAATGACTTAGGTAGTGGTCGATCCAATTCGTCGTCCATCATGCTGATAGTCCATATGCCTTCAGCCCTTGTTTTGCTTACGTCTTCTGTGTCGAGCTGACAAAGTTCGTTAAGTCGCCCTCCGGTGAAAAGACCCAGCATGGGGAGCCAGAATTGATACGGATAAATGGCATTACTTCGATCTAAAGCAATGCCGGTGTACAGATAACCAGAGAAGATCGCTTTCAGATCGTTCTTGGAGAATGCCTTCTCGACAGTTTTCTCGCCTGCGGGGTGATGGTTAATTGGCGGTCTGTCCGGTGAGTTGGGGTGGATTTTGGTCATCCCCTTTCGAAATGCGAAGTTGTGGAGAGCTCCGAGCCTAATAGTTATTTTTTCAATTGTTCCAGATCCAATTCGCGGCTCGCCCTTATTTGCAAGGATTGACTCGCTCGGGGAGTCGGGACTTGGGAGTTTTGCGCCTCGGCTGACTCGGATATCAAAAATCTGCGAGTAGATACGCTCGAAATCTTCAAGCGTCAGGCGATTGATTGGTTTATTGCCACTCAAGATGTTCAGCCTGCAAGCATGCCCCTGCTCATCCTCTTTGGTGCGCTCCGACTTTCTGTTGTTTTTGGCAAGCTTTGCGAGGGCTTCCCAGTGCAGTTCCCATAGTTTGTGCAGCGTTGGTCCGTCAGGTTGAGTCGCCATAACTACTTCAGCCAATACGCCGGTGCTTTGGATCGGTTGCAGCGTCAGCCGCTCTATGAGCACTGGTAAAAGCTTTTTGAACTGAGGTAACGGCAAAATACTGCCTTGAGCTTGAAGCTGCTCAGCGAGCCTTTGCATACTTACGGGGATGGTCCTTGCGCTGTTACCTGTCAGAGCCGTCGTTATGAGATTTCGGCGCTGCTGCTCATCGATTTCAAGCCATTCGTCGTCGGAAAGGGCGGACGGAGAGCTTTGCGGTTTCTTGGCATCTACAGAGTGAGAAGCCCAAATGCCTGGGGCTTCAGCTTTCGCTATTTCGCTGAGGTAGATTTCGTAATCTTCATCAGTAGGCTCGTAATCGTCTTGTTCGGCCACAACTAGCACCTTGTCAAAAGCAGCTTCGAAACGTGCAGCGTATTGCCGGGCGCGGCGAAGCGCCAGCCGTAAGCTGTCGGTTTTGAGCGAACGACGAATCTCCCGCTGAAGACCGAATGCGGCGCGCAGTCGAAGTGGTACTACTATGCGGAAATAGTAGGTGCGGTGGCGATTGAGTGTGATGTAAGAGGGTTGGGCTGGCATTGCTGGCACCTTTGCGATGCCCCACCTGAAGGCACTGTGAAATGCCCCACTAGCCTTTCAGACCCTCTGCTTGTCGATAAATGTATACCGGACAAGCAGTTACAGGAGATGGCGCACCAGGCGGGATTCGAACCCACGACCCCTGCCTTCGGAGGGCAGTACTCTATCCAGCTGAGCTACTGGTGCAGCGCGGCGCCATCATACTCATCTGCGTGTCAGCCGTCCATGCCGCTGATTCGTCAGGTGTTTCCTGGCGCGTTATGGGCTATTAATGGGGGCCGGGTGATAAAACGGTGAAGTCTGATGCCTTGTTCTTTTTTTCGAACAGACTATTGTCCTTTACCCCCTTTGACCCTAGGATTCGTTTGAGATTTCAAACGCTCTTGTCTGAGTGCTGAATCGCACGTCCTGTTTTTTGTGCGTCATTTAGATACTTTGGCAGTGAATGACTTCCTGACGGCAGCCTTCTACGGCGCCTTTCTACTTAAATAATTCGCTCCGCGCCTGCGCGGTGCTGTTAAGGAAAGCCCACATGCAGCTCAAAGACGCACAGTTGTTCCGCCAGCAAGCCTATATCGATGGTGCCTGGGTTGATGCCGACGGTGGCCAGACCATCAAGGTCAACAACCCGGCGACCGGTGAAATCATCGGTACCGTGCCAAAAATGGGCGCGGTGGAAACCCGTCGTGCCATTGAAGCCGCAGACAAAGCGTTGCCGGCCTGGCGTGCCCTGACCGCCAAAGAGCGTGCAACCAAGCTGCGTCGCTGGTTTGAGCTGCTGATCGAAAACCAGGACGACCTCGGCCGCCTGATGACCCTGGAGCAGGGCAAGCCGCTGACCGAGGCCAAGGGCGAAATCGTCTACGCCGCTTCGTTTATCGAGTGGTTTGCCGAAGAAGCCAAGCGTATCTACGGCGACGTGATCCCGGGCCATCAGCCGGACAAGCGCCTGATCGTGATCAAGCAGCCGATCGGCGTAACCGCTGCCATTACCCCGTGGAACTTCCCGGCGGCCATGATCACCCGTAAAGCTGGCCCGGCCCTGGCCGCCGGTTGCACCATGGTGATCAAGCCAGCTTCGCAAACCCCGTTCTCGGCCCTGGCCCTGGTTGAACTGGCCCACCGTGCTGGCATCCCTAAAGGCGTGTTGAGCGTTGTAACCGGCAGTGCCGGCGATATCGGTGGCGAGCTGACCAGCAACCCGATCGTGCGCAAACTGTCCTTCACCGGCTCGACCGAAATCGGTCGCCAGCTGATGGCCGAATGCGCCAAGGACATCAAGAAAGTGTCGCTGGAACTGGGCGGCAACGCGCCGTTCATCGTGTTCGACGACGCGGACCTGGATAAGGCCGTCGAAGGCGCAATCATCTCCAAATACCGTAACAACGGTCAGACCTGCGTATGTGCCAACCGCCTGTACATTCAGGACTCGGTCTACGATGCCTTCGCTGAAAAACTCAAAGTGGCGGTGGGCAAGCTCAAGATCGGCAACGGTCTGGATGAAGGCACCACCACTGGCCCGTTGATCGACGACAAGGCCGTGGCCAAGGTCAAGGAGCACATCGCTGACGCACTGAGCAAGGGCGCGACCCTGCTGACCGGTGGCAACAGCCTGGAAGGCAGCTTCTTCGAACCGACCATCCTGGTGAACGTGCCGAAAAACGCCGCCGTGGCGAAGGAAGAAACCTTCGGCCCGCTGGCGCCACTGTTCCGCTTCAAAGACGAAGCCGAAGTGATCGCGATGGCCAACGACACCGAGTTCGGCCTGGCGTCGTACTTCTATGCCCGCGACCTGAGCCGTGTGTTCCGTGTGGCTGAGGCGCTGGAGTACGGCATGGTGGGCGTCAACACCGGCCTGATCTCCAACGAAGTCGCGCCGTTTGGCGGGATCAAGGCGTCGGGCCTGGGCCGTGAAGGCTCCAAGTACGGCATCGAAGACTACCTGGAAATCAAATATCTCTGCCTGGGTATCTAACCCGGCGGGTGGTTCAAGCAGAGGGGGCACGAGAGCGATGCTTCCCCTGCGTTTCAAACTGTTAATTTTTGTGGCCGGGAGCGCCATGCCAGTCGATCATCGCATGCTGGCATGGGTGTCTGCCTGGCGCGTCAGCCTTGAACCACGCCGCTTGATCAGCGGCGAATGAGGAACACCATGAGCAACAAGACCAACGCATCCCTGATGAAACGCCGTGAAGCCGCTGTTCCGCGCGGTGTTGGCCAGATCCACCCGATCTTTGCCGAATCGGCGAAAAACGCCACCGTTACCGACGTTGAAGGTCGTGAGTTCATTGACTTCGCAGGCGGTATCGCGGTACTGAACACCGGTCACCTGCACCCGAAAATCATTGCCGCGGTGCAAGAGCAACTGACCAAGCTGACCCACACCTGCTTCCAGGTGCTGGCGTACGAGCCTTACGTTGAGCTGTGCGAAAAGATCAACGCCAAGGTCCCGGGCAATTTCGACAAGAAAACCCTGCTGGTCACCACCGGTTCCGAAGCCGTTGAAAACGCCGTGAAAATCGCCCGTGCCGCGACTGGCCGTGCTGGCGTGATCGCCTTCACCGGCGCGTACCACGGTCGCACCATGATGACCCTGGGCCTGACCGGCAAAGTCGTGCCGTACTCGGCCGGCATGGGCCTGATGCCGGGCGGTATCTTCCGTGCCCTGTACCCGTGCGAGCTGCACGGCGTGAGCGTTGACGATTCCATCGCCAGCATCGAGCGCATCTTCAAGAACGACGCCGAGCCTAAAGACATCGCCGCCATCATCATCGAGCCGGTACAGGGCGAAGGTGGCTTCTATGTGGCACCGAAAGCGTTTATGGCCCGCCTGCGCGAGCTGTGTGACAAGCACGGCATCCTGCTGATCGCGGACGAAGTGCAAACCGGCGCTGGCCGTACTGGCACCTTCTTCGCCATGGAACAGATGGGCGTGACTGCCGACCTGACCACCTTCGCCAAATCCATCGCTGGCGGCTTCCCGCTGGCCGGTGTGTGCGGCAAGGCCGAGTACATGGACGCCATCGCTCCAGGCGGCCTGGGCGGCACCTATGCCGGTAGCCCGATTGCTTGCGCAGCAGCGCTGGCGGTACTGGATGTGTTCGAAGAAGAGCACCTGCTGGACCGTTGCAAGGAAGTCGGCGAGCGCCTGGTAACAGGCCTCAAGGCTATCCAGGCCAAGCACCCGGTGATTGGTGATGTGCGTGCGCTGGGCGCGATGATCGCGGTCGAGCTGTTCGAAGGCGGCGACTCGCACAAGCCGAACCCGACAGCCGTGGCCCAAGTGGTTGCCAAGGCGCGCGACAAGGGTTTGATCCTGCTGTCATGCGGCACTTACGGCAACGTCCTGCGCGTGCTGGTGCCGCTGACCTCGCCAAACGAGCAGCTGGACAAAGGCCTGGCTATCATCGAAGAGTGCTTCGCCGAACTGGTGTAAGCCCCGCGCTTGACGCTGTGACCTGATAGACAAAAAAACCGCTTCGGCGGTTTTTTTGCGTCTGATCCATCGAAATGGGTGTTTTTGCCTGTATCCGCGTGCGCCCTTTGACTAAGGTGCCTGTATCGCACGGGGAGCAAATTGGATGACGGTTGTAGATTTAAAAGCAGCACCCACTGTATTGATTGCCGAGGCCGACCCCTGGACCCGGGACTTGCTCAAGCAAGTGGTGCTGACTGTACGTTGCGACGCTCAACTGGATGTCTGTGGCGACGGCCAGCAGGCGCTTGCACAGTTGGGCAAGCAAACCTACGGCCTGGTGATTGCTGACCGTGATCTGCCGGGCATCGGTGGCCTGGATCTGCTGCGCAGTGTTCGCCAGCGTCGCGCAGTTGCCGCGCAGCCCTTTATTTTGCTGAGTGCACGCAATGACAGCGCCAGTGTGCGTGAAGCATTGCCCCTGGCGCCTACGGCCTACCTGACCATGCCACTGGACATTGCCGGGCTGACCAAGCGCCTCACGGGGTTATTGCTTGAGGCGGGGCAAGAGATCTTGTGTGACGTGCCGGCGCTGGCGCCCGGCATGACCCTCAAGCGTTATCTGGAACAGCACCGTGCGTCTTCAGATGGCGCGCCGCTCAAGGTTGATGCGCAGTCGGCGCTCAGGAACAGCCTGGGTCCTGATGGGCTTGATCTTGCGCAGCTTGAGCAGCAGATGCGTACCGATCCACACATTACTGCGGTGCTGATTGCGGCCGCCAACAGCGCGGCGCAGCACCTTGCGAGCCCGGCCCAGACCCTTGCACAAGCCATGCAGCGGCTGGGGCCTGCGCAAAGCATGAACTTGATACAGGGGCTGACCCTAAAGCCCGGCGCGCAGTTAAGCGATGCGTGCCTGGCGGACTACGCCGAGGGTTATTGGGCCTTGTCACAGCGGGCAGCAGACTACGGCCGCACATTGGCAGGCATGCTCAATCTGGATCAGGAGCGTTGTTACTGCGCCGGGTTGTTGCACTGCCTGGGTGATCTGGCCGTGTTGCGTTGCTTGCAGGAATGGCGCCAGGCGGGTGGTGAGCTGGATACGCCGGCGATCGATGCCTCTCTGGCCGAGTTTGGCGCAGCCTATGGCTCGGCGTTACGCACGCGCTGGCGCTTGCCGTTGGAGCTGCGGGAGCTGATTGCGGCCATGTATCACTTGGGCGGCGGGGTGTATTCGCGTGAAGCGCTGGTGATGAACCTGGCGGCGCAAGTGGCCAATCTGGAAACAGAAGAGGGGATTGCCGAGGTGGCGGGCGGGAAGACCGCGCGCTTTTTGCGGGTGGGTATGTCGCAGCTCTTGCAACTGATCGATAAACCGTAAAGGTGGGAGCGGGCTTGCTCGCGATTCAGGCGCCGCGGGTGGTCAGGCAAACCGCGGTGGTTGCATCGCGAGCAAGCCCGCTCCCACCTGATCGGTGGAGGCGAGGCCCGTCTTTAAACCGCTGCAGGCCTCAGCGAATAGGTCTTGAGCTGGTGGGCAAAGTCGCGCAGCGACTGGATCCCGCTGGCCTCTGCCTCGTGTACCCATTCCTTGATCGCCGCCAGCATGTCGTGACCGTTGGTGCTGGTCTTGACCCAGATCTGTTGCAGGGCCAGGCGCTTCTCGTAAATCACTTTCAGCGACTGGCTGTGCTCCAGCATCTTCTCGATCCGCTGATGATGGCGATCTTCAAGCAGGCTGGTCTCGCGCGACAGCAGGCGCTTGGCGCGGCGGAACTGGTGGCGCACCGAATGATCGACCTTGGCCAGCTCTTGCTGCACCAGCGGCGCGATCACCAGCTTGCGGTACTGGGCCATGATCTGGAAACGGTTGTTGAGGATCGCCATCGCGGTGTCCATGTCCAGGTTGCCCTTGCCTTCCACCCGGTGGGCAATCGGCGCAACACGCTGAACCTTGGCCAGACGCAAAAAGCTGAAGACCTTGATCCAGGCCCAACCCAGGTCGAACTCCCACTTCTTGACCGACAGCTTGGCCGAGTTGGGGTAAGTGTGATGGTTGTTGTGCAGCTCTTCACCGCCAATGATGATGCCCCACGGCACCAGGTTGGTGGCCGCGTCGCGGCACTCGAAGTTGCGATAACCCACCGCGTGACCCAAACCGTTGACCACGCCTGCCGCCCACACCGGGATCCACATCATCTGGATGGCCCAGATGGTCAGGCCGATGGCACCGAACAGCAGCAGGTCGATGACCAGCATAAGGGCCACGCCGAGCATTTTGTAACGCGAATAAAGATTTCGCTCAATCCAGTCTTCAGGGCAGTTTTTGCCGTAAATGCGCAGTGTTTCAGGATTTTGCGCTTCTTCGCGATACAGCTCTGCACCTTTTCGCAAAACGGTCGATAACCCTTTGATCACCGGGCTGTGCGGGTCATCGACGGTTTCGCATTTGGCGTGGTGTTTGCGGTGGATGGCTGTCCACTCGCGGGTGTTCTGCGCGGTGGTGAGCCACAGCCAGAAGCGGAAAAAGTGTTTCAGGCCACCATTGAGCTCCAATGAGCGGTGGGCTGAGTAGCGGTGTAGATAAACCGTGACACCGATAATGGTCACGTGGGTCATCAACAGAGTGACTGCCACCAGTTGCCAGGCTGACAAGTCGAGAAAACCGTTGTACCACATAGGCTGTTTGGCCCTCGGGAAGATGAAAAAAACTGCAACACGCATTATCACCATGCAGCCAGATAAAACCAGTCGGCCTTTCAGATAAGAGTGCCGGGATGTTTCTTACACTATAATTCCCATTTTTTTGTAGGTGCATTAACTTTCTTATGTCTGTTTCTTCTCGCGATGCCTTGCGTACGGCCTTGTTATACGGGCTGCTAGCGGTTTTCTGGCTGCTGGTAACTGATCATTTATTGAGCAGTTATTTCGATGATTCAGCACAATTGGTGAGGTGGCAGCAGATAAATGGCTATGTTTTTGCCTTGTTCAGCGCCGTACTGATTTTTTTCGCCCGGGCCCGTTTATTCGATTTTCTGGGCATGAACCCCGGCCTGAAGCGCCAGCGTCAGGATCAGGAGCGCTTGCGCCAGGCGGCAGTGGTGTTTGACTGCACCCGTGAAGGGGTGCTGGTCAGCGACAGCCGCGGGGTGATCGTTCACGTTAATCGTGCCCTGGTGGAGATCACGGGCTACCCGGCCGAAGAGGTGCTTGGTCGCCGCCCGAACATGTTCAAGTCGGGCCGTCACGGCCCCGAGTTCTACCAGGCAATGTTCAAGACCATCGACGAGCACGGCGAGTGGCACGGCGAAATCTGGAACCGGCGCAAAAGTGGCGAGGTTTACCCGCAGTGGCAAACCGTGCGTGCGATTACCGATGACAAGGGCCTGGTTAGCCACTATGTCGCGGTTTTTTCGGATATCTCCGCGATCAAGAACTCCCAGACCGAGCTGGCGCGCCTGGTTCACCATGACCCCCTGACCGACCTGCCCAACCGCCTGCTGTTCACCGACCGTACCGAGCAGGCTCTGGCTTCTGCACAACGCCACCAGACCGGCTGCGCGCTGCTGATGATTGATCTCGACCACTTCAAGATCATCAATGACAGCCTGGGCCACAACGTCGGCGACCTGCTGCTCAAGGCGGTGGCCGAGCGTTTGCTCAGGGTGTTTGGCAAGGGCTTTACCGTGGCCCGGCTGGGCGGCGATGAGTTCGCCGTGCTGATCGACAGCTGTGCGCAAGCGAGCCAGGCCGCCGGGCTTGCGCAGCAGGTGCTGGAGATCATGAAAGGCCCGTTTGATGTCGACAAGCATCAGCTGTTTATCAGCGCCAGCGTTGGCATCAGCGTGTTCCCCGGCGATGCGTTGAACGCCGAGCAATTGCTGCGCAATGCCGACTCGGCGCTGTTCAAGGCCAAAAGCTCGGGGCGCGAGGGGTATGCCTTGTACACCGAAGAGCTGACGGCCCACGCCCAGTACCGGGTCGAGGTGGCCAGCGATTTGCGCCGTGCCCTGGAGCAGCAAGAGCTGCGCGTGTATTACCAACCGGTGCATGAACTTAAAACCAGCCGCTTGATTGGCGTTGAGGCTCTGGTGCGCTGGGAGCACCCGCAGCGCGGGCTGTTGGCGCCGGGAGAGTTTATCCCGATCGCGGAACGCACCGGGCTGATTGCCGAAATTGACGCCTGGGTGCTGGAGCAGGCCTGTTGGCAGATGGTGCAGTGGCAGGGGGCGGGCGTGGAGCTGGCGTTTGTGGCGGTGAACATTTCCAGCCGCCTGTTTGCCCGGCCCGAGCTGTTCGCGCTGGTGTCCACGGTGCTGGCGGATACCGGCCTGGACCCGGCCCTGCTGGAACTGGAAGTGACCGAAAGTGCGGTGATGGACAACTCGCAAGTGGCCCTGGAGCAGATGCATCGCCTGCGGGCTCTGGGTTTGCGCCTGGCTATCGATGATTTCGGCACCGGCTTTTCATCGCTGCTGCGCCTCAAGCGCTTGCCCGTGCAGAAGCTGAAAATCGATCAGGGCTTTGTCGCCGGCTTGCCCGGGGACAATGATGATGTGGCAATCGTGCGTGCCGTTATCGCTTTGGGTCAAAGCATGGGCTTGCAGGTGCATGCCGAAGGCATAGAGCAGGTCGGGCAGGCGCAGTTCCTGCTCGACCTTGACTGCGACCTGGGCCAGGGCTACTGGTTCGGGCGCCCGATGCCTGCCCAGGATCTGGACTGGCAAAGGGCGCCGGCGATTCGCCCCTGAACCGGGTTCAGTCCTTTTCTGGCGGCAGGGTCGGCAGCGCGCGCAGGGCGGCTTCGTACCACTCGGTGTTAAAGGCGCGGTCTTCTTCGAGGATCGCGTCAATTTCCACGGCCAGCACATGGGCCATCATCTGCAGGATATCGTCGCGCTCGTAGCCAACCAGGGTCAGTTTGTTGAACGTGGCCTTGGCGGCAGGCGGGTTGTCGCTTTCAATCTGGTTTTCAATCGCCTGGATCAGGGTGGATTCGGCGAATTCTTCTTCTTCGTTGTCGATATCGGTTGGCTCGCTCATGGCAGGCTCCTCAAGTAAAGGCGGCCAGTCTAACTGCATTCAAGCCAGTGATGCTGCTAGCCAGCCTGACGGCGAAGCTCTATAACAGCTGCAGCCAACCCCAACACGGCCTGGAGGCTTTGTAATGCTCAAGCTTTATGGATTCGCAGTCAGCAACTACTACAACATGGTCAAGCTGGCGCTGCTGGAAAAGGGCGTGCCCTTTGAAGAGGTGCCGTTTTTCGCTGGCAAGACCCCGGAGGCCCTGGCCATCAGCCCCCGTGGCAAAGTCCCGGCCCTGGGCGTTGCGCAAGGTTTTATCAACGAAACCAGCGTGATCCTCGAATATATCGAGCAAACGCAAACAGGCCCGAAACTGCTGCCGGTTGACCCGTTCGAGCGCGCCCAGGTGCTGGCGCTGGCCAAGGAAATCGAGCTGTATATCGAACTGCCGGCCCGTGCTTGCTACCCCGAGGCGTTCTTCGGCATGCAAGTGCCCGACGTGATCAAGGAAAAGGCGCGCACCGAGCTGCTCGAGGGTATTGCTTCGCTGGGCCGTCACGGCAAGTTTGCGCCTTATGTGGCGGGCGACACCCTGAGCGTGGCGGATATCTACTTCGCCTTCAGCGTTGACCTGGCCTGTGCGGTGGCGCACAAGGTGTTTGGCCTCGACCTGCTGGCAGACATGCCGGGGGCCGCGGCCTTGCTGGAACGTCTGAAGCAAAACCCGCATGTGCAAAAAATCGCCGCGGACAAAGACGCCGCCATGCCACAGTTCCTGGCCTGGATCAGCAGCAAGAAATAACCCTCGCGTCGGCGCTGGATAAAAAAACGGGCACCCCAGGGTGCCCGTTTTTTGTATTGCCTGACGCTTAACGGCTGGCCAGCAACGCCTTGCCGCGCACAACTGCTGCTTTCACTTGCGCCGGCGCGGTGCCGCCGATGTGATTACGCGCATTGACCGAACCTTCAAGGGTCAGCACGGCAAACACATCGTCTTCGATCTGATCGCTGAACTGACGCAGTTCTTCAAGGCTCATTTCCGCCAGGTCCTTGCCGGTCTCAACGCCATACTTCACGGCGTGGCCAACGATTTCGTGGCAATCACGGAACGGCAGGCCACGGCGAACCAGGTAGTCGGCCAGATCGGTCGCGGTGGAGAAACCGCGCAAGGCGGCTTCACGCATGATCGCGTGCTTGGGCTTGATCGCCGGGATCATGTCGGCAAAGGCGCGCAGCGAGTCACGCAGGGTGTCAGCGGCGTCGAACAGCGGCTCCTTGTCTTCCTGGTTGTCCTTGTTGTAGGCCAGAGGCTGGCCCTTCATCAAGGTCAGCAGGCCCATCAGCGCGCCGAATACACGGCCGCTTTTGCCGCGCACCAACTCCGGCACGTCGGGGTTTTTCTTTTGCGGCATGATCGAGCTGCCGGTGCAGAAGCGGTCGGGCAGGTCGATAAACTGGAATTGCGCGCTGGTCCACAGCACCAGCTCTTCGGAGAAACGCGACAAGTGCATCATCGCGATGCTGGCGGCGGCGCAGAACTCGATGGCGAAGTCGCGATCGGACACGTTGTCCAGCGAGTTGCCGCCTACGGCGTCAAAGCCCAGCAGTTGCGCGGTGAATTCGCGGTCGATCGGGTAGGTGGTGCCCGCCAGTGCCGCGCTGCCCAAGGGCATGCGGTTGGTGCGCTTGCGGCAGTCGACCAGGCGCTCGTAATCGCGGCTGAGCATCTCGAACCAGGCCAGCATATGGTGACCGAACGTCACCGGCTGTGCGGTCTGCAGGTGGGTAAAGCCGGGCATGATGGTCTCGGCTTCACGCTCTGCCTGTTCCAGCAGGCCTTTTTGCAGGCGGGTGATTTCAGCCAGGATCAGGTCGATTTCGTCGCGCAGCCACAAACGGATATCGGTCGCGACCTGGTCATTACGGCTGCGCCCGGTGTGCAGTTTTTTACCGGTCACGCCGATGCGATCGGTCAGACGCGCTTCGATGTTCATGTGCACGTCTTCCAGGTCGATGCGCCAGTCGAATTGACCGGCTTCGATTTCGCTCTGGATGGTTTTGAGGCCGTCGATGATGCTGTCGCGCTCGGCATCGGTCAGCACGCCAACCTTGGCCAGCATCGTGGCGTGAGCCACGGAGCCCATGATGTCGTGGCGATAAAGGCGCTGGTCGAAAGTGACGGAGGCGGTGAAACGCGCAACGAAGGCGTCGACGGGTTCACTGAAGCGGCCGCCCCAGGACTGATTGGTCTTGTCGGTGCTCATGGATTCGCTCGTAATCGGCTGAGGGGAGTTACACAAATAGTTACCGCGGATCATAACAGGGTTGCCATTCATGGCGTTGACGCAGCTCGGCAGGTTTTTGTGTGAAGTGCGGTATAAATAAATTTCCGAAACGAAATGTATCGTTTGAATACTTTCGCCTTGGCAACCGTCTACAGTTGGTCGTATGGATCAGTCATAGCAGGTCTTTGTAGATTGCCAGACGTATCCGGTATTAAATCGAGCAATCGAGACGGGTGAATTTAGCTGCCAGGTTTGCGGCACTTTTTGGCCTTCGCGCTAGTCTTAGCGTGGATCGCCGTGACAGTCGTCACATCACCTGTCTACGCTATCCTTGTGCGAGACTCACGCAGGAATACAGCGCTATATGAATGTCCTGATCGTTGATGACGAAACCCTGGCCCGCGAGCATTTGAGCCATTTGCTCAGCACGCTCGGGGGTTATACGTTGCTGGAGCCTGGCGCCACCAATGGCGAAGAGGCACTTACCCTGATCGAAAACCTGAAGCCGGATGTCGTTTTGCTCGATATTCGCCTGCCAGGCCTCGACGGGTTGCAGGTTGCAGCCAAATTATGCGAGCGCGAGCTACCGCCTTCGGTGGTGTTTTGCGTGGCCCCTGATGAGTTTTCCGTGCAGGCCCTGCAAGACAGCGGTGTCAGCTATGTGCTCAAGCCGGTCACCGCGCAGGCCCTGAGTGCTGCCCTCAAGGAGGCGCACCGGCCCAATCGCGTGCAACTGGCCGCACTTACCCGGCCGGCTGCGCAAACCGGTAGTGGCCCGCGCAGTCATATCAGTGCCAGAACCCGAAAAGGCATTGAACTGATCCCCATCGACCAGGTGATCTACTTTATTGCCGACCACAAATACGTGACCTTGCGCCACGCGGGCGGTGAGGTGTTGCTGGATGAACCGCTAAAAGCCCTTGAAGACGAGTTTGGTGAGCGCTTTGTGCGTATCCACCGCAATGCGTTGGTGGCGCGTGATCGTATCGAGCGTTTGCAACGCACGCCGCTGGGGCATTTTCAGCTGTTCCTGCGCGGGCTCAACGGTGATGCGCTGATCGTCAGCCGCAGGCATGTGGCGGGTGTGCGCAAGATGATGCAGCAGCTGTAATTCGCGTTCTAAAAAGGCGCGGGCGCGCCGTTTTGGGCCAGGGAGGCCGAGGACTTTCTGATACAAGTCAAAGCTGTTTTGGCTGAGCTGTTATTATCAGCCGTATCTTTTCAGTACGGATTGATCCATGTCCTCTCGCGAAATCCGCATCGCTACCCGTAAAAGCGCCCTGGCTCTGTGGCAGGCCGAATACGTCAAAGCCCGTTTAGAGCAGGCTCACCCCGGTATTTTGGTGACGCTGGTGCCCATGGTCAGCCGTGGTGACAAGCTGCTGGACTCGCCGCTGTCAAAAATCGGCGGCAAGGGCCTGTTCGTCAAGGAGCTGGAAACCGCCCTGCTCGACAACGAAGCAGATATCGCCGTGCACTCCATGAAAGACGTACCGATGGACTTCCCTGAAGGCCTGGGTCTGTTTTGCATTTGCGAGCGCGAAGATCCGCGTGACGCCTTCGTTTCCAATACCTATGCCAGCCTCGACGATTTGCCCCGGGGCAGCATTGTCGGCACGTCGAGCCTGCGCCGTCAGGCCCAGTTGCTGACTCGTCGCCCGGACCTGCAAATCCGTTTTCTGCGTGGCAACGTCAATACCCGTCTGGCCAAGCTCGATGCCGGTGAATACGACGCCATTATCCTCGCGGCTGCCGGCCTGATCCGTCTCGGTTTTGAAGACCGCATCACGTCGGCGATCAGCATCGAAGACAGCTTGCCCGCCGGTGGCCAAGGCGCAGTGGGCATCGAATGCCGTAGCGCGGACAGCGAAATTCATGCCTTGTTGACGCCGTTGCATCACGCCGATACGGCCGTGCGCGTCACGGCCGAACGTGCGCTGAACAAGCACCTCAATGGCGGCTGCCAAGTACCGATTGCCTGTTATGCCGTGCTTGAAGGCGAGCAGCTCTGGTTGCGTGGCCTGGTCGGTGAGCCGAGCGGTGGTGTGTTGCTCAGTGCTGACGCCCGTGCGCCGCGTGCGGCTGCCAGCGAGCTGGGGGTGCAGGTGGCCGAGGCGCTGCTGGCCCAGGGTGCCGGAGACATTCTCAAAGCCGTTTATGGTGAGGCAGGTCACGAGTGACCGGTTGGCGCCTGCTGCTGACCCGGCCTGCCGAGGAGTCCGCAGCCCTGGCCGATGAGCTGGCGGCTGCCGGTATCTTCAGCAGCAGCCTGCCATTGCTGGCGATTGCCCCGTTGGCCATGAGCGACGCCCAGCGTGCGCTGATGGCCGGCCTTGACCGTTATTGCGCGGTGATTGTGGTCAGCAAGCCGGCGGCGCGCCTGGGGCTTGAGCTGATGCGCCAGTACTGGCCGCAGGCGCCGCAGCAGAAGTGGTTCACTGTAGGCGCCGCGACGGCGCAGATTCTCGCCGCCCACGGCCTCGATGTTAGCTACCCTCAATGGGGCGATGACAGTGAGGCGCTGCTGGCAATGCCCGCGTTCACCTCGGCGGTGAGGGGCGTGCAGCCCAAGGTGCTGATTCTGCGCGGGGAGGGCGGTCGCGAGATGCTGGCTGAGCGTCTACGCAGCCTCGGCGCGCAGGTCGACTACCTTGAACTCTATCGTCGCGAGCTGCCGTCATACCCGCCTGCGACCCTGCATAAGCGGGTTACAGGGGAACGCCTGAACGCGCTGGTGGTCAGCAGTGGGCAGGGTCTTGAACATTTACACCACTTGGCAGGGGATGACTGGCCGCAGCTTGCACGCCTGCCATTGTTTGTTCCAAGCCCCCGGGTTGCTGAGCTGGCACGCAGCGCCGGGGCGCAACATGTTGTGGATTGTCGTGGCGCGAGCGCTGCGGCTTTGCTGGCGGCGCTGCGGGAACATCCCGCACCTGCTTTCTAATGCAAAGGATGGATTCGTGAGCGAAACAGTCTTGTCCAAAGAACCCGTACAGCCCGCGCCAGAAGCGCCGGTTAAACAAGCCGAACCTGCACCGCAAGGGCGGGGCAATGGTCTGGCCGTTGTCGCTCTGTTGCTGGGCGCTGCCGGTGTAGCCGTGGGTGGCTGGGGGGTGTGGCAGGTGCGTCAACTGCAAGCTGCCACCACTGAGCAACTGAGCGACGTACCCGCCCTGGCCGCGCAAACGCTGTCGATCAAGCAGGGCGAGCAACAACTGCTGACCCGGCTCAACCAGTTGCCTTCGGCCAGTGAGCTGGATAATCAGCGCCAATTGGTCGTGCAACTGCAAGGCGATCAGCAGCGCCTGAACCAGCGCCTTGAAACCGTGTTGGGCGAGAGCCGCAAGGACTGGCGTCTGGCCGAGGCCGAGCACTTGTTGCGCCTGGCCACCTTGCGCTTGTCGGCCCTGCAAGACATCAGCAGCGCCCAGGCCCTGGTGCAGGGCGCAGACGCGATTTTGCGCGAGCAAAACGACCCGGGCTCTTATGCCGCCCGTGAACAACTGGCCAAAAGCCTGACGGCCCTGCGCAGCGTTGAGCAACCGGACCGTACCGGCCTGTTTTTGCAGCTGGCGGCCTTGCGTGATCAAGTGGCGCAGCTCAGTGCCCTGGCCCCGGCCTATCAGAACCAGGGTGATTCGCTGGCAAGCCTCACCGCTGATGGCGATGGCGCGAGCCGTTGGGCCCAGTGGTGGGAGGAGATCTCGCATTACATCCGCATTGATTTCAATGCCGATAAAAATGTGCGCCCGCTATTGGCCGGCCAGAGTCTGACCCAGGTTCGCCTGGCCTTGAGCCTGGCGCTGGAGCAAGCCCAGTGGGCCGCGCTCAATGGTCAGGAGCCGGTTTACACCCGGGCTTTGGAGCAGGCGCAAGACGTCCTCAAGGGCAACTTCAATGCGGATAACCCGCAGAGCAAAAAAATCCTTGAGCAAGTGATCGAGCTCAGCAAGCAGCCGGTCACGGTCAAGACCCCGGATCTCGCCGGGGCCTTGAGTGCGGTGCAGGCTTACCTCGAACGTCGGCATGTGAGTGCCGACGAGCCGGGCAAAGCGGCCGCCAGCCCTGCGCAGGAGGCCCATCCATGAAGCGTTTCTATGTGATTGTGTTTTTGTTGATTGCAGCTGCGGCCTGCATCGGCCTGGCAATCGCTGAAGACGCGGGCTATGTGCTGATCGCCTATAAAAACTTCCGCTACGAATCCAGCGTGTGGGCAACCCTCGCCCTGCTGGCCGTGCTGTGGTTGCTGGTATGGGGCATCAAGCTGCTGGTGGAGCTGGTTACGGCGTCTACCGGGCTGGTGAACCCGTGGTCGCGGCGCAACCGCAGCCGTCGGGTACAGATCGCCATCGAGCAAGGCCAGATGGACCTTGCCGAGGGCCGTTGGGCCAGCGCACAGAAGCACCTGGCCCGTGCCGCCGAAGCCGAACCACAGCCATTGCTCTACTACCTGGGTGCTGCGCGTGCGGCCAATGAGCAGGGGCACTACGAAGAAAGCGACAACCTGCTGGAGCGTGCATTGGAGCGTCAGCCCCAGGCCGAACTGGCAATTGCCCTGAGCCATGCCCAGTTGCAGGTGGACCGCGCCGACACAGATGGCGCGCTGGCGACCTTGCAAGCCATGCACGAGCGCCATCCGCATAACGTCCAGGTACTGCGTCAGTTGCAGCGCCTGCACCAGCAGCGGGGCGACTGGACGGCGTTGATCCGCCTGCTGCCGGAGCTGCGCAAGGACAAGGTATTGCCGGCCAAGGAACTGGCAGAGCTGGAGCGTCGCGCCTGGGGGCAGAACCTGAGCCTGGCGGCCCAGCGTGAAACGGAGGGCGAGGCGGGGCTGCAGTCGCTGCAGCGCGCCTGGCAACAGCTTACCTCGGCCCAGCGCCAGGAGCCCGCACTGGTGCTGGCCTATGCTGAGCAATTGCGCCAGCTGGGCGCACAAGCCGAAGCCGAAGAAGTACTGCGTGGGGCGCTCAAGCGCAGTTACGACAGCCACCTGGTGCGCCTCTACGGCCTGCTGCGCGGCAGCGACCCGGTCAAGCAGCTGCAGACTGCCGAAGGCTGGCTCAAAAGCCATCAAGGCGACGCCAGCCTGCTCTTGACCTTGGGCCGCCTGTGCCTGCAAAACAGCTTGTGGGGCAAGGCGCGGGACTACCTTGAAAGCAGCCTGAAGGTTGAACGCAACCCGGAAACCTGTGCCGAGCTGGCGCGGTTGCTTGCCCAGTTGGGTGATACGGCGCGCAGCAACCAATTGTTCCAGGAGGGTCTGAATTTGCTCGATGAGCGTTTGCTGGCCTCGCCTTTGCCGGCCACTGCCACAAGCCTGTGACAGCGTCAGCCTGGCGTGTGTTTCGGCACGCGTCAGGCTGGGCTGAGTCGTCCGTGAATGCTGCATGAGTTGGTATTTCCTACTCTGCAAGTTCTGAATACTTCACGCTTCTGTAGGTTTTTCCCCGCTTCCTTCAGGACGTATCCCCTTAAGGCCACCTTGAAAGGGTCAATGGCTTTCATCTACCGTAACCAGCTGTCTATTTTGTTACGGAAAAGCCATGTTTTTGGCAGGCTCACGTTTCATTTTCTTTTTGGCCTTTGCAGTCGGTGCCTTGGTGCTGGGCGCTACTTTTTACCTGGAGTACGGGCCGGGGCTTAAACCTTGTTGGTTATGTCAGGTGCAGCGCTTTTTCTTGCTGGGTTTCTGTTTCGTCAACTTGATGGCTTATGCCCATGCCCCCAAAAGGGTTGGCCTGTGGTGTTACTCCCTTGCCTCCTCGTTGTTTGCGCTGGGCGGCGCGGCGAGTGCCTTGCGCCAGGTATGGCTGCAACAGCTGGAGCCCGATCAGTTGGTGGGTTGCCCGCCGGAAGTGGCGTGCAGTTGGCACGACATGTCGGCGTGGGAAATCATTTCGATGATTTATCGCGGCAGTGAAGACTGTGCGCATGTTCACTGGACTGTATTTGACTTGAGTATTCCCGAGTTGAGCCTGCTGGCCTTTCTCGTGCTCATTGCTCTTGGTCTCTTTCAGATAAGTCGCTCGCTTAATTGCTACAAATTACCGCGTGGCTGCGACGTGAAGTAGCACTTGGGATTAAACACTTGTATGAATTTTCTCTCGTGCGTACCTTGAAGCAGTAGCCGAGCGGGCATAATCTGGCCCGCACGTATCACGGAGTTATGCCGCCCAATGCCCGTGCCATCGCGCAGGTTTTGGTTCACACAGGCCCGGCTGATGTCGGGTGGCATGGGCCCACAAGGGAAGAGAGATCATCATGCTCGAAAGATGCGAGAGTGCTCAGGAACGTTTCAACGGCGTCCACCAGCTGGTAGACCGCTGGTTGCATGAGCGTCGTAAACTTGTGAAGGCTTATGCCGCTCTGCTAGAGCAGCAAAACAACCCCAAGCGTGGGCCGCAAAAAGAATTTTGCCAGTTGCTGGTCGACTACGTTTCCGCAGGTCATTTCGAGATTTACGAGCAGCTCAATCAGGAGGCCAAGGCCTTTAATGATGAGCGCGGGCTTGCCCTGGCCGAGACCATTTACCCGCGTATCAATGTGATTACCGAAGCCGCCCTGGCGTTCAACGATCATTGTGACGGCAAGGCCCATCGCCCTGACTGCGACAAGCTGGCAGAAGAGATCAAGGTGTTGGGCGCTCTGCTCGATGAGCGCTTTGAGCTTGAGGACTGCCTGATCGAAGTGCTGCACAGCGCGCACAAGCAGAAAGAAGCCGCCCAGGCGTAGGCCGCAACCCATTTAAAAAACGGTGCGCAATGGCGCGCCGTTTTTCGTTTTTGAGCGGTTATTTTCGCGTAGCGAACAGTTCGATCTCAAATACCAGTGGCGTATTGGGCGCAATCAAATCCCCGGCACCCTGGGCGCCGTAGGCTTGGCTGGAAGGTATCGCCAGGCGCCATTTGGCGCCTACTGGCATCTGCACCAAGGCACTGCGCCAGCCGGCGATCACGCTGTCCAGGCGAAACCATTGAGGTTGGCTGCTGTGGTCGAACACGCTGCCATCAGGCAGTAGCCCCACATAGCTCACATACACCGAATCTTTCGGGCCGGGCTTGGCCCCTTTGCCGGGCTTGAGTTCGGTGAGGATGATGCCGTCCGCCAATTCGCGAGCTTGCGGCTGCTGTTTTTCGACCATCAAGAAAACATCTTCAGCGCTAAGGGCCGCATTGATGCCTGGCTGCGCCTGCCCGGGGTCTGACTGAGCCTGATGCAGCGCCAGAATCTGCCCGATGCGTTCATTCGTCAGGGCCAGCGGTTTGCCTTGGTAGGCGGTATTCAGGCCATCGATCAAGGCCTGGATCTGCAGCTCGGGGACTTCCTGGCGCAAGCGTTCGCCCAGGCTTGCACCCATGCTGTAGGCCAGGTCGTGAGCGTCGCCGGGGGTCGAGGGCGGGGCGGCATGGGCCAAAGGCACAAGGCACAACAACGGCAAAAACAAGTAACGCGGCATGGGGGTTCTCCGGCGTGATGTGCGAGCGATTATGCCAGCGCCCGAGCGGCGCCGATGGTTTAATTCGAGGGCCTGGAAGACGTTTGGGCACTCATTGAATTTAGCGGTATTGGCCGTTAAAGATTGATCCAGCACAAGTTTTTCGACGTCATGCAACGCGCAGCTATCCTTAGTGTCAACATGCTCTAGCGGCGGTAGTTGCAGAGGTCTAGTATGAGCCGCACTCACTTCAGCCAGGAGGTAAACCATGTCGGCCAATAAGAAGCCCGTTAATACGCCGTTGCACTTGCTCCAACAGCTCTCAGGCAGCCTGCTTGAGCATTTGGAAAACGCTTGCTCCCAAGCGTTGGCTGATGCTGAGAAACTGCTCGCCAAGCTTGAAAAACAGCGTGGCAAAGCACAGGAAAAACTGCACAAGTCCCGCGCCAAACTGCAGGACGCCGCCAATGCTGGTAAATCCAAGGCTCAGGCCAAGGCCAAGGCCGGGGTCAAAGAGCTTGAGCAATTGCTCGATTCGCTCAAGGATCGCCAGACCGAAACACGCACTTATATCCTGCAACTCAAGCGCGATGCGCAAGAAAGCCTGAAGCTGGCCCAGGGTATCGGTCGAGTGAAAGAAGCCGTTGGCAAGGCTTTGTCGAGCCGTGATGCCAAGCCTGCAGCCGCGGCAAAAAAACCGGCTGCCAAAGCGGCTGCCAAGGCTCCGGCAAAAGCCGCCGCCAAGCCCGCCACCAAAGTAGCTGCGGCTAAACCTGCAGCCAAACCCGTGGCAGCAAAACCTGCAGCAGCCCGGCCGGCAGCCAAGCCTGCAGCGGCCAGAACGGCTGCGGCCAAACCTGCCGCCAAGCCCGCAGCAGCCAAACCGGTAGCCGCCAAGGCACCGGTCAAGGCAGCGGTAAAAGCGCCCGTCAAAGCCCCGGTAAAAGTCGCGGCAAAACCTGCAGCTAAAACCGCAGCGGCCAAGCCTGCTGCTAAACCTGTCGCGGCCAAACCTGCCGCCAAGCCAGCAGCCAAGCCTGCCGCCAAGCCAGCAGCCAAGCCTGCCGTGAAAAGGCCCGCCGCCGCAAAACCTGCCGCAAAACCTGCCGCCAAACCGGCTGCCACACCTGCCAAGCCCGCTGTGGCATCCGCAGCCGCCGCACCGGCTACAGCCCCTGCGCCAACCCCGGCCACCGCAACAAACTCGGCTACGACCCCAGCCAGCGCTTCCTAAGCGCCATTGATTGCGACGCGCAGCGTCTGCAGCGCGTCGCAATCAGGGTGACCGGCATCGCTGGCCATCCTCTGCAGCCAATCGCAAGCGCCTTGCGATTGCTCCCAGCTTTGAGTCACTGACTCCAGGCGTCGCAACAATGTCCGTTCAGCCTCCAGCTCCAATGCCTTGACCTGCACGCGCAGCGCTGCCAGTACATCGTCGTGGGCGGCCGCTTCTCGCCATTGGGTGCGCAGCTGTCGCAAGGGCTGCACCACCTCGCGCTGCCAGGGCCCGGCACAGGCGCTTAACTGCCCCAGGCGCGATTCATCGCAGGCCACGCCACGCGTTTCAAGCCAGGCGGCGCACAACAGCAGGCACACATCCATGCCCCGGCTCTGCAGGTCAAGGCAGGCCTGCTCCACCCCGGGCCGGGCGTAGAGGTTCAAACAGTAATTCCACAGGTCAGTCTGCATAGTGCAATTCGCGCCAGTTGAGAGGGAAGCTGGTAGACTCCGCCGCCATTATGATCCGACTTCAGAACCTGACTTTACAGCGTGGCCCGCAACGTCTGCTAGAAGACGCCGAGCTGACCCTGCACGCCGGCCACAAAGCCGGTCTGGTCGGCGCCAATGGCGCCGGTAAATCCACTTTGTTCGCCTTGCTGCTGGGTGAGTTGACGCCTGATTCCGGGGATTGTCTGCTCCCGGCCGACTGGCGGATCGCTCATATGCGCCAGGAAATCGACACCCTCGACCGCATTGCCATCGACTATGTGCTCGATGGCGACCAGCGCCTGCGCCAGGTGCAGGCCGATCTGGCCAGGGCCGAAGCCGACGAGGACGGTGCCGCACAGGCGCGCCTGCATTCCGAGCTGGACAGCGCCGACGGCTACACCGCCGATGCACGGGCACGCAAAATGCTCGCCGGGCTGGGCTTTACCAATGAGCAAATGGATCGCCCGGTTGCCGACTTCTCCGGTGGCTGGCGGATGCGCCTTAACCTCGCTCAGGCCCTGATGTGCCCGTCGGATCTGTTGTTGCTCGATGAGCCGACCAACCACCTGGACCTCGACGCCATCCTGTGGCTGGAAGACTTCCTCAAGAACTACCCCGGCACCCTGCTGTTGATCTCCCACGACCGGGACTTTCTCGATGCCGTGGTCGACAACATCGCCCACGTCGACCAGCGCAAGATCACCCTCTACCGGGGTGGTTACAGCGCATTCGAACGTGCCCGTGCCGAACGCCTGGCCCAGCAACAGCAGGCCTACGAGAAGCAGCAGGCGCAACGTGCGCACATGGAAAGTTACATCGCCCGCTTCAAGGCTCAGGCCACCAAGGCCCGTCAGGCGCAAAGCCGGATCAAGGCCCTTGAGCGCATGGAAGAACTGAGTGCGGCCCATGTGGACTCGCCGTTCGACTTTGTGTTCCGCGAGGCGGTCAAACTCTCCAGCCCGTTGCTGGACTTGTCCGATGCCCGTCTGGGCTATGGCGACAAAACCATCCTGGAGAAGGTCAAGCTGCAGCTGGTTCCGGGCGCCCGTATCGGCTTGCTCGGGCCAAACGGCGCGGGTAAATCGACCCTGATCAAAAACCTCGCAGGCGAGCTGGAGCCGCTGTCGGGCCGCCTGGCCCGTGGCGAGAACCTGGTGGTGGGCTACTTTGCCCAGCACCAGCTTGACTCACTGGACTCCAAGGCCAGCCCGTTGCTGCATATGCAGCGCCTGGCGCCGACCGAGCGTGAACAGACCCTGCGCGACTTCCTCGGTGGTTTCGACTTCCGTGGTGCGCGTATTGACGAGCCGGTACTTAATTTCTCCGGCGGCGAAAAAGCTCGCCTGGCATTGGCGTTGATCGCCTGGGGCCGGCCGAACCTGCTGCTGCTCGACGAACCCACCAACCACCTTGACCTCGAAATGCGTCTGGCGCTGACCATGGCCTTGCAAGAGTTCAGCGGTGCGGTGCTGGTGGTATCTCACGATCGGCATTTGCTCAAAAGCACCACGGATGAGTTCATGCTGGTCGCTGACGGCAAGGTGCAGGAATTCGACGGCGACCTCGAAGACTACGCGCGCTGGCTGGCCGACTACCGCTTGCGCAACGCGCCGGTGAGCAACACGCCGGTCAACCCTGACAAGACCGATAAAAAGGCTCAGCGTCAGGCCGCGGCGGCGTTGCGTCAGCAACTGGCACCGCACAAGCGCGAAGCCGACAAGCTTGAGAGCGAACTGGGCAAGATCAACGAAAAGCTGGCGAAAATCGAAACCAGTCTGGGCGACAGCGCTGTTTACGAGGCGGCGCGCAAAGATGAGTTGCGTGATCTGCTGGCGGAACAGGCCAAGCTCAAAGTGCTCGAAAGCCAGCTGGAAGAGCGCTGGATGGAATCGCTGGAATTGCTTGAGTCCATGCAAGCAGAACTGGAAGCCCTGTCCTGATGGAAGCCCTGCACTTGCCTGTGCCCGCAGAACTGATCGCCCCCCTGTGGATTGGTGTGCAGATTCTGCTGATCCTGCTGGCGGGTTACTTTTCCCAGCGTGTGGTGGCGCGTTTTCTGACGCGCCTCAGCGAGCGTTACCCGTTTCCGCCGCAACTGATGATGCCGCTGCGCGGGGGCTTGCGCTGGTTCATCATGGGCAGCGCAGTGATCGTGGTGCTGGAGCGCCTGGGTGTTTCGGCCACGGTGTTGTGGACGGCGCTGTCGGGCTTTGTGGCGGTGGCGGCGATTGCCTTCTTCGCCATGTGGAGCGTGCTTTCCAACCTGCTCTGCGCGGTGCTGATCTTCACCGTGGGGCCGTTTCGCATCGGCGATGTGGTGGAGCTGCTCGACACGCTGGACAAGCCCGGGGTCAAAGGCCGCGTCGTGGCCATCAACCTGCTGTACACCACCCTGATCGAGCCTGCGGAATCGGGCAGTGGCAGCAGCATGGTACAAGTGCCCAACAGCCTGTTCTTCCAGCGCTCGGTGCGCCGCTGGCGCGAAAGCGACCTGTAACGGTAACTGTGCAGAGAGTAGCTCCTGAGTGTTGCCAATCCTGTGGGAGCGGGCTTGCTCGCGATGGCATCACCGCAATGCTCCAGATGCACCGCGGCGCCTGTATCGCGAGCAGGCCCGCTCCCACAGAATCAGCCGTCACCTCAAAAAACGGTGGTCAATTTTCAACCAGCGCATTAGCTTAAGGGACTTGTTACAGATCTTGTCCGAGGTGTGCGATGTCGTTGGAAACGTGGTTGGCCTTTTTTGCTGCCTGTTGGGTGATCAGCCTGTCCCCCGGCGCCGGCGCGATTGCCTCGATGTCGTGCGGTCTGCAGTACGGTTTCTGGCGTGGTTACTGGAACGCCCTGGGCCTGCAACTGGGCCTTGCGTTGCAAATCGCCATTGTCGCTGCCGGTGTTGGCGCCATCCTCGCCGCATCGTCCACCGCTTTCTACGCGATCAAATGGTTTGGCGTCGCCTACCTCATCTACCTTGCGGTCAAGCAGTGGCGCGCGCTGCCAGCAGACCTGAGCGATGACGCGGCCGTACGCCCCATCGGCAAGCCGCTGGCCCTGGTGTTCCGTGGCTTTCTGGTCAATGTCAGCAACCCCAAGGCGCTGGTGTTCATGCTCGCGGTACTGCCGCAATTCGTAAACCCGGCCGCGCCGCTGGTGTCCCAATACCTGACGCTGGGCGTGACCATGATCTGCGTCGACCTGATCGTCATGGCCGGTTATACCGGGCTGGCGTCCAAGGTCCTGCGCCTGCTGCGTACCCCCAAACAACAGCGGCGCATGAACCGCACCTTTGCTGGCCTGTTTGTCGGTGCAGCGGGTTTTCTGGCGACGTTGCATCGCGCCACCACCTAAAGGCCTTGAGTCGGGATGATGGGAAGTGAACAATATGTTACTTCTCATTTCCATCCGGATTGATCGATGACCTCCCGCTCGCGTTTTTTGGCATGGCTACTGCTGCCCGTGCTCGCGTTGTGCAGCCTTGTTGCTTCTGCCAACACCCCGGAAGGCGCCTCACAAGCGCTGCACCTGATTGACTACATTGGCGCGGACTATCCGCCCACGGTTGAAAACGGCAAGGTCATCGACGAGACCGAATACCGCGAGCAACTCGAATTTCTGGCGGTGCTCAAGGGCCTGATCGCGGACTTGCCGCAACGCCCTGAGCGTGACGAGCTGGTGCAGGGCGTAAATGCCCTGCAAACCGCCATCGAACAGCGCGAAGACGGCACCGCCGTTGCGCGTGAAGCGCGCCAGCTGGGGGCCAAACTGGCCGTGGCCTACGAGGTCAGCCAAGCGCCTGCCATTACCCCCGATCCCACCCGCGGTGCACCCCTGTACGCCCAGCATTGCTCGGTGTGCCACGGTGAAACCGGCGCCGGTGATGGCCCGGCAAGCGTGGGCATGACGCCACCGCCAGCCAACCTGCGCGATGCCCAGCGCCTGGACCGCCTGAGCCTCTACGCGATCTACAACACCCTTGGCCTGGGCGTTGAAGGCACTGATATGCCGTCGTTTGCCGACCAGCTGGACGAACGCCAGCGTTGGGACCTGGCCACCTATATCGCCGGGCTGAGTGCCAATCCACAGGCCGCCAAGGCAGACAAAACCTACAATCTGGCGGACCTTGCCCGTCAAACCCCCAATGAAGTGCTGGCGGCTGAAGGCCCCGAGGCGACGGCCACGTTCCGTGCCCAGCGGGCACAACCGCCGCAAGTCAAACGCGGCCCGGCGCAGTTGCTCGACTACACCAGCGCCACCCTGGACAAAAGCCTCGCGGCGTACCGCGCCGGCGACCGTGAACAAGCCTACGACCTGTCGGTAGCAGCGTATCTGGAAGGTTTTGAACTGGTCGAAAGCTCGCTGGATAACGTCGACGCCAACGTGCGCAAAAGCACCGAAAAAGCCCTGATGGCCTATCGGCAATCGTTGCAGGACGGCTTGCCGATCGAGCAGGTCGAGCAGCGCCTGGAGGCTGCCAAAGCCTTGTTGAAAGAGTCGGCCGGGCTGCTGGGCAGCGATGGCCTGAGCTGGACCTTGAGTTACGTCTCGGGCCTGCTGATTTTGTTGCGTGAAGGTCTGGAAGCGATTCTGGTGCTGGCTGCGATCCTGGCTTTCTTGCGCAATACCGGCCAGCAATCGGCGGTGCGCAGCGTCAATATTGGCTGGGGCCTGGCATTGGTGGCGGGGCTCGCGACCTGGGCGCTGGCGGCCTATGTGATTGACGTCAGCGGTGCCCAGCGCGAGCTACTGGAAGGCTGCACGGCCTTGTTTGCCAGCGTCATGGTGCTGTGGCTGGGTGTGTGGATGCACGACCGGCGCCACGCGGCGGCCTGGCAGGACTACATCAAAAGCAGCTTGGTCAGCGGAGGCGGGCGTTTTGGTTTTGCGATCCTGGCGTTCTTCTCGGTGTACCGCGAACTGTTCGAAGTGATCCTGTTCTACGAAACCCTGTGGCTGCAAGCCGGCCCGGCCGGGCACAACGCAGTACTGGCGGGTGGTGCCACGGCGCTGGTGCTGCTGATGGGGCTGGCATGGATCATCCTGCGGGGCTCGGCCAAGTTGCCTTTGGCGCTGTTTTTCAGCATCAATGCCGCGCTGCTGTGCGCCTTGTCGGTGGTTTTCGCCGGGCATGGTGTGAAAGCGCTGCAAGAGGCGGGTATCTTCGGCACAAGGCCTGTGGCGTTCTTTGACTTCGACTGGCTGGGCATTCACGCCGATGCGTACTCGCTGACAGCGCAGGCTGTAGCGATTATGGCGATCATCGTGTTGTACAGCCGTAGCAAGCTGGCGGAAAAACGTCGGGTGCAGGCTTCGTAAATCGTTATACACCTCCCCTTTGGGGGCGCGGGCTTGCTCGCGATACAGGCGGCGCGGTGCATCTGAAGCATCGCGCTGATGCCATCGCGAGCAAGCCCGCTCCCACAGGATCGGCAACCCTCAGGAGCTATTCTTTATGCGTGTCTGGATCGACGCAGATGCATGCCCCAAGGCGGCGAAGGATCAGGTTATCAAGTTCGCCCTCAAGCGCCAGTTTGAAGTGGTGCTGGTGGCAGGGCAGAGCCAGATCAAGCCAACCTATGCGCTGGTCAAACTGATTGTGGTGCCCAGCGGCCCGGATGCGGCGGATGATTATCTGGTGGAACACGCCGTGCCCGGCGAGCTGGTGATTTGCAGCGATGTGCCGCTGGCCGACCGCTTGGTCAAGAAGGGCGTCGCGGCGCTGGATCCGCGGGGCAAGGAGTTTGACCCGCAGAACATGGGTGAGCGCCTGGCGGTGCGCAATCTGTTTACCGATCTGCGCGAACAGGGCCAGGTCAGCGGCGGGCAGGGTGCCTATGGCGAACGCGACAAGCAGGCGTTCGCCAATGCCCTGGACCGGATTCTGACCCGACTGGCGCGGGGCTGATCAACTTTTTTGAGTCAGCTCCAGTACCCGGTCCACCATCTTGTTGATCCCCGACGCCGCTTCGCTGATGGATTGGGCGAGCATGTAGGCCGGGGTGCTGACCAGTTTGCGGGCCTTGTCTTCGACAATTTCCGATACTTCGCACTCCTGGTGGGTGCCGCCCATTTTGCTGACCGCCGCGGCGGTGTCTGCGTCGGTGCCGATGGTGCAAATGACGCCAGGGCCATAAATCTTGGCGGCGATGGCGGGTGAGATGCACATCAGGCCTATGGGCTTGCCCGCTTCGGCAAAGGCCTCGGCCAGGTTCAGCACATCCGCCTGGACCGAGCACGCAGCGCCTTCGGTGGCAAAGCTGGAAAGGTTTTTGGCGGCGCCAAACCCGCCCGGAATGATCAGGGCGTCAAAATCCTCGACCCTGGCTTCACGAATGTCCTTGATCTCGCCCCGGGCAATACGCGCTGATTCCACCAGCACGTTGCGGGTCTCGGGCATTGGCTCGCCGGTCAGGTGGTTGATGACGTGCAGTTGCGCAATGTCGGGGGCAAAGCACTGCACTTTGGCGCCGCGCTGGTCCAGGCGTAGCAGGGTGATCACGCTTTCGTGGATCTCGGCGCCGTCATAGACACCGCAACCGGAAAGAATCACGGCAACATTTTTTGTGGTCATATCGCTCTCCTTGTACATGGCGTTAATGTCGCCTGATTTGGCGCTTGATGCCATAGGGTTTCGCTGCAAGTGCGCCTACGCTTGATGGAATGCCGCTCGGGGTGTGCCATGAAGCTGATTCTGTATGCAGTGCCGTTTTTCTTTGTGCTGATTGCTGTCGAGCTGCTGGTCGACCGCTGGCGCGGGATGCGCACCTATCGCCTGGCTGACACCATCAGCAGCCTGAGCGCCGGTGTGCTGTCGACCACCACCGGCTTGCTGACCAAAGGCGTGGGGCTGATCACCTACGCGCTGGCGCTGAAATACTTGGCGCTGTTGCAACTGCCCGATAACAGCCTGTGGGTGTGGCTGTTTGCGTTTGTCTTCTATGACTTTTGCTACTACTGGCACCATCGCCTGGGGCATGAGCGCAACGTGCTGTGGGCCGCGCATTCGGTGCATCACCAGAGCGAGGACTACAACCTGTCCACCGCCCTGCGCCAGACCAGCACCGGGTTTGTGTTCTGCTGGGTCTTTTACCTGCCGATGGCAGTGCTGGGGGTGCCACTGCTGGTATTTGTCACGGTGGCCACCGTCAACCTGCTCTATCAGTTCTGGGTCCATACCCGCCATGTACCCAAGCTGGGCTGGTTCGAGTGGTGCTTTGTGACACCTTCCAATCATCGCGCTCACCATGCACAGAATGCTCTGTATATGGATCGCAATTACGGTGGAGTGTTCATTATCTGGGACCGTTTGTTTGGCACCTTTCAGGAAGAAGACGATGCCGAGCCGGTGATTTTCGGAGTGACCACACCGCTGCACAGCTGGAACCCGCTGTGGGCCAACTGGCAGTTCTATGGGCAGTTGCTGGCCGATGCACAGCGCACCGAACGCTGGCGCGACAAACTGCGAATCTGGTTTATGCCCACAGGCTGGCGCCCGGCGGATGTGGCAGCGAAGTACCCGATGAGCAAGCCGGATTTGAGCCGGTTCGAGAAATTCGAAGTACCTTTGCCGTTTCGCCAGCAGGTGTATCTCGCGTCGCAATTTGCAGTCTATGTGGCGCTGGGCAGTTATTTGCTGAATCTGGGCGAAAGCCTGTCGCCCCAGGCGCTGATGCTGGGCTGGGGGTATATGGCGTTGGGGTTGTTTGTGCTGGGGGCGGGCCTGGAGAACCGGCCCTGGGCGTTGAAACTCGAGTGGCTGCGCCTGGCGCTCAACGTGCCACTGGTTTGGCTGGCCCCTGTGGCGGGGCTGTGGCCGGCCAGCGCATTGGGCTGGGTCGGCCTGTTCAGCTACACGGTGTTGAGCGTGATGGGCCTGTACTTGAGCAGAGACCGCATCACTCGGCTGGCGGGTTGCTGACCTCGATGCTGCGCTTGTTCTTTTCTTCAAGTGCGGTCTGTCTGGCCAGGCGCGCATTTTTGAAGCGGCGTCTGGCCCACAGGCACAGGCCGATCAACAGCAAGGCACCGAGTACCCACAGCTCATACTTCTTGACGTTGCCCAGCAGGCCTTCGAGCACGGCGCCAAAGTGGTAGGCGGCGGTGGCCAGGGCAATGGCCCAGATCGCAGCACCAATACCGTTGAGCAGCAAGTAGCGACCCGGCGGGTAACCCGACAGGCCGATGGCCACAGGCATGACGGTGCGCAGGCCGTAGACGAAGCGGAAGCTCAGGACCCAGATATCCGGGTGCCTGCGAATGTGCTCCAGTGCCTTGTCGCCCATAAGTTGCCAGCGCGGTTTGCGCGCCAACAGTTTGCGGCCGTGCTTGCGCCCCAGGAAATACCACAGCTGGTCACCGGCATAACTGCCGAGGAACGCCACGATCATGACCAGTTTGAGGTCCATGTATCCGCGGAACGCCAAGAAGCCTGCGAGAACCAGAATGGTCTCACCTTCAAAGAACGTCCCTAGAAACAGGGCGAAGTAGCCAAATTCTTGAAGAAATTGTTGGAGCATTGTCTGGATGCTGGCGAAATGAACGCGCAGCCTACGCCTTAAGGGACGTTCGGGAAAGTATCGAAATGTGTCTTGACGTTAACAATTCCTACAATTGACGTCTATTTGACCTACATCATTGGCGTTGTCATCTAGTGTTCATGACGAGGCGTTATAACCGTGCGCGTGGAGATTATTGCCTAAAATCTGTTGGTGCTGGCTTGCCTGCGATGGGGGCTACGCGACCTGGCAGGCAAGCACGGGTGATGCCATCGCGAGCAAGCCCGCTCCCACATGCCGGTGCCTTTGGAAACAATTTTAATAAATAGCCCTCTAACCAAGCTCTGGCCCACATAAAGCGCCTTGGAGCGGTTTAAACCCACAGGCGTTGATGGCATTCTGGCAACTTGACTGCTGGTGTCGCTTAACTGTTACGAGAGTCAAACCCGCTCTTACAGGAACAATCAATGAATACCGAAGGACTTGCAGAAATCGTTGCCACTGAAGCTCAGCCGATTGCCGAGCCAGTTCCAGAAACCCCGCCTGTATCGCAAGAGCCCGCGCCCGCCGTGGCCGAGGCGCACGCGGCGGCGCATCCGGCGATTGTTGTGCCTGGCCTTGATGACAGCAGCTTGTATATTCATCGCGAGCTGTCGCAGTTGCAGTTCAATATTCGCGTGCTGGAGCAGGCGCTGGACGAGTCCTACCCGCTGCTTGAACGCTTGAAATTTTTGCTGATCTTTTCCAGCAACCTGGATGAGTTTTTCGAAATTCGTGTCGCGGGCCTGAAGAAGCAAATCACCTTCGCCCGTGAACAGGCCGGTGCCGATGGCTTGCAGCCGCACCAGGCGCTGGCCCGCATCAGTGAGCTGGTGCACGGCCATGTCGATCGCCAGTACGCGATCCTCAACGAGATCCTGCTGCCCGAGCTTGAAAAGCATCAGGTGCGCTTTATCCGCCGCCGGCACTGGAACACCAAGATCAAGGCGTGGGTGCGCAAGTTCTTCCGCGACGAAATCGCGCCGATCATCACCCCGATTGGCCTGGACCCGACGCACCCGTTCCCGTTGCTGGTGAACAAGAGCCTGAACTTTATCGTCGAGCTGGAAGGCATCGATGCCTTTGGCCGCGATTCGGGCCTGGCGATCATCCCGGCACCGCGCCTGTTACCGCGTGTGATCAAGCTGCCTGAAGACGTGGGCGGAGCAGGGGACAACTATGTGTTCCTGTCGTCGATGATTCACGCCCACGCCGATGACCTGTTTCAAGGCATGAAGGTGAAGGGCTGCTATCAGTTCCGCCTGACCCGTAACGCCGATCTGGCGGTCGATACCGAAGATGTAGAAGACCTGGCCCGTGCCCTGCGTGGCGAGTTGTTCTCGCGTCGTTACGGCGATGCCGTGCGCCTGGAAGTGGCCGACACCTGCCCTAAACACCTGTCCGACTACCTGCTCAAGCAGTTCAGCCTGCATGAGACCGAGCTGTACCAGGTCAATGGCCCGGTCAACCTGACGCGTCTGTTCAGCATCACTAGCCTCGACAGTCACCCGGAGCTGCAATACACGCCGTTCACCCCGGCGATCCCCAAGCTGTTGCAGAACAGCGAGAACATTTTTAGCGTGGTCAGCAAGCAGGACATCTTGCTGCTGCACCCGTTCGAGTCGTTTACCCCGGTGGTTGACCTGCTGCGCCAGGCGGCCAAGGATCCGCATGTACTGGCCGTGCGCCAGACCCTGTACCGCAGCGGTGCCAACTCCGAGATCGTTGATGCGCTGGTGGATGCCGCGCGCAATGGTAAGGAAGTGACTGCAGTGATCGAGCTGCGTGCGCGTTTTGACGAAGAGTCCAACCTGCAGCTGGCCAGCCGCCTGCAAGCGGCCGGTGCGGTGGTGATCTATGGTGTGGTCGGCTTCAAGACCCACGCTAAGATGATGCTGATTCTGCGCCGTGAGGCGGGCGAGATCGTGCGTTACGCCCACCTGGGCACCGGTAACTACCACGCCGGCAACGCCCGCCTGTACACCGACTACAGCCTGCTGACTTCTGATGATGCGCTGTGCGAAGACGTGGGCAAGCTGTTCAGCCAGTTGATCGGCATGGGTAAAACCCTGCGCATGAAAAAACTGCTGCATGCACCGTTCACGTTGAAGAAGGGCATGCTCGACATGATTGCCCGCGAGACCCAGTTTGCGCTTGAGGGCAAGCCGGCGCATATCATTGCCAAGTTCAACTCGCTGACCGACCCGAAAATCATTCGCGCGCTGTACAAGGCCAGCCAGTCCGGCGTGCGTATCGATCTGGTGGTGCGCGGAATGTGCTGCCTGCGTCCGGGTATTCCGGGGGTTTCGCACAATATTCATGTGCGCTCGATCATTGGCCGCTTCCTGGAGCACACGCGGGTCTTCTACTTCCTCAATGGCGGCGAAGAGCAGATGTTCCTGTCCAGTGCTGACTGGATGGAGCGCAACCTCGATAAGCGCGTTGAAACGTGCTTCCCGGTCGAGGGCAAAAAGCTGATTTTGCGGGTCAAGAAAGAGCTGGAGTGCTACCTGACCGACAACACCCACAGCTGGAGCCTGCAGTCGGACGGTCGTTACATTCGTAACACGCCAACCGGCAACCAGAACCCGCGCAGCGCCCAGGCAACCTTGCTGGAGCGTCTGAGCCTGCCTGTCCTGACGGTGAGCACCGGGCCTTCGGTATAACGCGGTAACGACTGTGGGAGCGGGCTTGCCCGCGATTGGTTCGATGCGGTGTTCCTGAAACACCGCACCGTTTGAATCGCGGGCAAGCCCGCTCCCACAAGTGGTTTGAGTGGTGCCCGGTCAGGACACCGTCAGCACGATACCCACCCGGGTCAGCCATTGCGCTTCTTGCTCGAAGTCGGCCTGGGTCAGCGGGTTTTGTTCCAGCCAGCCTTCGGGGAAGATCACGTCAAGGTGATCGCCCTCGGCGCGCAGCTTGACCTGCGAGGCTTCCTGGTTGCCACGGATGTGGTAGAACAGGATCGCAAAGCGCAACAGCACGCACAGGCGGATCAGCTTGATGCCGTCGGCGCCAAATTCGGCGAACTTGTCTTTGGGAATATTGCGTCGATGGCCGCGCACCAGCAGCGCGAGCATCAGCTGGTCTTCGCGTGAGAAGCCGGCAAGGTCGGAGTGCTCGATCAAATAGGCGCCGTGCTTGTGGTAATGATAGTGGGCAATGTCCAGCCCCACTTCATGCACCTTGGCCGCCCAGCTGAGCAGTTCACGCCAGATGCCGTCCTTGAGATCCCAGGACTTGGCCACTTGATCAAAGGCACGCAAGGCCTTGCGTTCAACCCGGGCTGCCTGCTCGCGGTCGACGTGGTAGCGGTCCATCAGCGAGCTCAAGGTGCGCTCACGCACGTCTTCATGGTGATGACGGCCCAGCAGGTCGTAGAGCACGCCTTCGCGCAGTGCGCCATCACAGTGGTCCATGCGCTGCAGTTCAAGGGCATCGAACACCGCTTCAAGAATCGCCAGCCCGGCCGGGAAGATGGTGCGACGGTCAGGCTTGATGCCTTCAAAGTCGATCTTGTCCACTTCACCCAGCTTGAACAGTTTGCGCTTGAGCCAGGACAGGCCTTCGGCGTTAACCTCGCCATTGCCATGCCCGCCGGCCTTGAGGGCCAGGCCAATGGCCCGGATGGTGCCCGAGGAGCCGATGGCTTCATCCCAGGTCAGGCGGTGCAGGGCGTGCTCGATGCTCATGATCTCAAGGCGCGCCGCCGTGTAGGCCTGGGCGTAGCGCGCCGGGGTGATCTTGCCGTCACGGAAGTAGCGCTGGGTGAAGCTGACGCAGCCCATCTGCAGGCTTTCGCGCAGCAGCGGTTCAAAGCGCTGGCCAATGATGAATTCGGTACTGCCGCCGCCGATATCGGCCACCAGGCGTTTGCCCGGCGTGTCGGCGAGGGTGTGGGACACACCCAGGTAGATCAGGCGCGCTTCTTCACGACCGGAAATCACTTCAACGGTGTGGCCCAGGATTTCCTCGGCCCGCACGATAAATTCGTTGCGGTTGCGTGCTTCACGCAAGGCGTTGGTACCCACGATGCGCACGGCACCCAGTGGCATACCGTTGATCAGCTGGGCGAAGCGCTTGAGGCAATCGAGCCCGCGCTGCATGGATTCTTCGGTGAGTTTGCGCTCTTCGTCGATGCCGGCAGCTAACTGCACCTTTTCACCAAGACGTTCGAGAATACGGATTTCGCCGTTCTGGGCCTTGGCCACCACCATGTGAAAGCTGTTAGAACCCAGATCAATGGCGGCGATCAGGGACGGATTCCTTGCTTGGGATTGGGGCATGGTTGAGGGGTCTCGGTCGATAACCTGATCATCGTGCCACGATCAAAGGCTCGCGCCAACGCGCGATGTCAGATGCATTGATATGGAGCATCAAAGCAATGACGTTAGCTGTTCTCCCTCAACCCGGCTTTTCAGGTGACCTGAAACGGGCGATATCCGCTCTCATGCACCACTATAGTGAGAGTCAATCGCCCCTCACCTTCCTGAACGCGGTGATGACGGCTATGATGTGCTACGTTTTTGCTTACAACCACGGAGACTTCCATGAGCAGCGATCTTATTAAACACGTCACCGACGCTAGCTTTGAGGCCGATGTTCTCAAGGCTGAAGGCGCTGTACTGGTCGACTACTGGGCTGAATGGTGTGGCCCTTGCAAAATGATCGCGCCGGTTCTGGACGAGATCGCAGAGACTTACAAAGGCAAGCTGACTGTTGCCAAGCTGAACATTGATGAAAACCAGGAAACCCCGGCCAAGCACGGCGTACGCGGTATTCCTACGCTGATGCTGTTCAAGAACGGCAACGTTGAAGCCACCAAGGTCGGTGCGCTGTCGAAGTCGCAGTTGGCTGCATTCCTCGACGCCAATATCTAAGCGTCGATAAAAGCCCCGCTAAATGCGGGGCTTTTTCATGGCTCAAGGACTAGACGCTATGAAACTCAAGTGGTACATTCGGCCCCGCACTGGTTTCTCCACTGCCCCCTGCAAGCCGTCGCCGACGCACTCCTTATCGAATTAGTACGCGATCCTGTCGCCTTCTCTGCGGCGCGGCCTCATTAAGCCCAAAGCTTAATTTCCCTCCCCATAAATGATTACGTCATTCCTATATGAACCTGACTGAACTCAAGCAAAAGCCGATTACCGAACTGCTCGAATTGGCCGAACAGATGGGCATAGAAAATATGGCCCGTTCGCGCAAGCAGGACGTGATTTTCTCCCTGCTCAAGAAGCACGCGAAAAGCGGCGAGGAAATCTCCGGTGATGGCGTGCTGGAGATTCTCCAGGACGGCTTCGGCTTCCTGCGCTCCGCTGACGCTTCTTACCTGGCCGGCCCGGACGATATCTACGTCTCGCCTAGCCAGATTCGACGCTTCAACTTGCGCACCGGCGATACCATCGTCGGTAAAATCCGCCCGCCAAAAGAAGGCGAGCGTTACTTCGCACTGCTGAAAGTCGACACGATCAACTACGATCGTCCCGAGAACGCGAAAAACAAGATTCTCTTCGAGAACTTGACCCCGCTGTTCCCGACTGTACGCATGAAGATGGAAATCGGTAACGGTTCCACCGAAGACCTGACCGGTCGTGTGATCGACCTCTGCGCTCCGATCGGTAAAGGTCAGCGCGGTCTGATCGTTGCTCCGCCAAAAGCGGGCAAGACCATCATGCTGCAGAACATCGCGTCGAACATTTCGCGTAACAACCCTGAAGTGCACCTGATCGTTCTGCTGATCGACGAGCGCCCGGAAGAAGTAACCGAAATGCAGCGCACCGTGCGCGGCGAAGTGGTTGCCTCCACGTTCGACGAGCCGCCAACTCGCCACGTGCAGGTTGCCGAAATGGTGATCGAGAAGGCCAAGCGCCTGGTCGAACACAAAAAGGACGTGGTGATCCTGCTCGACTCCATCACCCGTCTGGCTCGTGCCTACAACACCGTTATCCCTAGCTCCGGCAAGGTGCTGACCGGTGGTGTCGATGCTCACGCCCTTGAGAAGCCAAAGCGTTTCTTCGGTGCTGCGCGTAACATCGAAGAAGGCGGTTCGCTGACCATCATCGCTACCGCGCTGGTTGAAACCGGCTCGAAGATGGATGAAGTGATCTACGAAGAGTTCAAGGGCACCGGTAACATGGAACTGCCTCTGGACCGCAAGATCGCTGAAAAGCGCGTCTTCCCTGCGATCAACATCAACCGTTCCGGCACCCGCCGCGAAGAGTTGCTGACTGCAGACGACGAGCTGCAACGCATGTGGATCCTGCGCAAGCTGTTGCACCCGATGGACGAAGTGGCAGCCATCGAGTTCCTGGTCGACAAGTTGAAACAGACCAAGACCAACGATGAGTTCTTCCTGTCGATGAAACGCAAGTAACACGGTTTCTCGTACAAAAATAAGGCGCCCCGCGAGGGCGCCTTTTTTTTTCCAAAAAATAAAAGGAAGGTTTGTGCTTAACTCCGGTCAATAAAAATAATCTATCGATGAGTTGTAAGCGTATATGAGCTCTCTTGTTTATCGCAGGGACATTGATGGCCTGCGCGCTGTTGCTGTACTTGCCGTGGTGTTGTTCCATTTTGGAGTGCCGGGTTTTTCGGGCGGATTTGTTGGCGTTGATGTGTTCTTCGTCATTTCCGGTTATTTGATCACTTCAATCATCTGGCGCCAGCATCAGGCGGCGCGTTTCAGTTTTGTCGAGTTCTGGGCCCGTCGCGCACGGCGCATCCTGCCGGCCTTGTTCGTGATGATGGCTGCTGTGCTGGCCGTGGGCTGGTTCCTGATGGCGCCCAAGGACTACGAAGAGCTGGGGCGCTCGGTGCGTTACCAGGTGATGTTCGTGTCCAACCTGCTGTTTATGCGCCAGGAAGGCTATTTCGATGCTGCCAGTGACCTCAAGCCGCTGCTCCACACCTGGTCGCTGGCGGTTGAAGAGCAGTTCTATATTGTCTTTCCGTTACTGCTGACCCTGCTTTGCAGCCGGTTCAAGCACTGGCGGCTGGCGTTGTTCAGCCTGTTGCTGGTGTCGTTCGGGCTCAGCGTCTGGGCTGTGGCCTACCATCCCGAAAAAGCGTTTTTCCTGTTGCCGATGCGGGCATGGGAGCTGTTGGCAGGTGCCATGCTGGCGATTGCGCCTGCCAGCCAGAAACGCCTGACCCCAGCGGCGGCGCAAGGCATCAGCCTGTTGGGCATGGGCCTGATTCTTGTTGCCGTGTTCGGTTATGACAACAGCACACCCTTCCCGGGTACCGCGGCGTTGCTGCCCGTACTGGGCGTGGTGGCCCTGATCTGGGCCAATGAGCATCAGAGCACCTGGGTCGGGCGTGTGTTGAGCACGCGGTTAATGGTCGGGCTCGGGCTGATTTCCTATTCCTGGTATTTGTGGCACTGGCCGGTTTTCGTGTTTGGCAGTTATGCCGGCGCGGATGAGTTCGGCCCTGCATTGACCGGCGCGTTGATCGCGCTGACGCTGATCCTCGGCTATCTGTCCTGGCGCTTTGTCGAAACGCCGTTTCGTGAGCGTCGATTGTTGGCTGGGCGTCGTCAGGTTCTCGTCGCGGCGGGCTTGGGCATTCTGGTATTGGGGATCGCCGGCCAGGCGCTGCGCTGGACCGATGGCCTGCCGTCGCGCTTGTCCGAGCA
This sequence comes from Pseudomonas fragi, assembly GCF_900105835.1. Classification (NCBI taxonomy): domain Bacteria; kingdom Pseudomonadati; phylum Pseudomonadota; class Gammaproteobacteria; order Pseudomonadales; family Pseudomonadaceae; genus Pseudomonas; species Pseudomonas fragi. The sequence goes on along the minus strand of NZ_LT629783.1, from coordinate 3,048,333 downwards.
GGCGTTGCAATACGCACGGGCCAGCGAATGGCGACCTGAACTGATGGCCTGCATCACCGATGACAAGAGCCCGGCCGACACGCCATTCTGCCGTTACGGCCAATCGCCCGCCGCGCCGGCTCAACTGCTGGTGTGGGGCGACAGCCACGCCACGGCCCTGATCCCGGCACTGGAAGACAGCGCCCGCCAGCATGGCGTCAATGTGATGCTGGCCAGTTCAGCCGGTTGCCTGCCGCTTGAAGGGCTGGAGCACGGTACGCGGTGCGCCGAGTACAACCGTCGTGTCGAACGCACCCTGGCGACCGAGCCCGTGCGCGATATCCTGTTGGTGGCGCGCTGGAGCCTGTACTTGTATGGCGATGCCAAGGGCGATCACGGCCATGCGTTGCGCGATAGCAATGGCCACTATGATCGCGCGGTCGCCGAACAACGGTTGACCGATGGCTTGCGGGCGAGGGTCGAGCAATTGCGCAAGGCCGGGTACCGCGTGTGGCTGATGAAGGAGGCGCCGTTGCAACCGTTCAATCCGCCGTACCGCCTGAGCCGCCTGGCGATGCTGCACCAGCCCACCGCCGATGTCGGCATGCCGGTCGAAGACCACCTCAGGCAAAAAGCGTTTATCAACCGCCTGTTTGCCGATATCGCGGCCGCTGATTCCCATGTGCAGGTACTGGACCCGACCCCGCAGCTGTGTGATGCCTCAGGGTTGTGCCGGGCCGAACAGGACGGTCATTCGTTGTACACCGATGACAATCACCTGTCCGAAATCGGCGCTCGCCTGGTTCTTCCGGCATTGGCCCCGCTGTTCGATGACCTGGCGTTGCGTGCCCCGGAGCAGGCCAATACCGCCCGCTGAGCAGCGATAAGCTGCCAGCGGCCGGCATAGCAGGTAGGATGTACGCCTATTTTAGGGGTGCCACCGTCAATGAAATTCAAGGATCTTCGGGATTTCGTGCAGCAGCTAGAGCAGCGCGGAGAATTGAAACGCATCCAGATTCCCGTTTCTCCAGTCCTGGAGATGACCGAAATCTGCGATCGCACGCTGCGAGCCAAAGGCCCGGCCTTGCTGTTCGAAAACCCGACTGGCCACACGATCCCGGTGCTCGGCAACTTGTTCGGCACGCCAGAGCGCGTGGCGATGGGCATGGGCGCCGAGTCTGTCAGCGAGCTGCGCGAAATCGGCAAGCTGCTGGCGTTCCTCAAGGAGCCCGAGCCGCCTAAAGGTCTGAAAGACGCGTGGTCCAAGCTGCCGATCTTCCGCAAGATCATTGCCATGGCGCCGAAAGTCGTCAAGGACGCGGTGTGCCAGGAAGTGGTCATTGAGGGTGATGACGTCGACCTCGCCATGCTTCCGGTGCAGCATTGCTGGCCGGGCGATGTGGCGCCCCTGATTACCTGGGGCCTGACCGTGACCAAGGGGCCGAACAAGGACCGTCAGAACCTCGGTATTTATCGTCAGCAGGTGATTGGCCGCAACAAGGTCATCATGCGCTGGTTGAGCCACCGTGGCGGTGCGCTGGACTACCGCGACTGGTGCGAAAAACACCCCGGCCAGCCATTCCCGGTGTCCGTGGCCCTGGGCGCAGACCCGGCGACTATTCTTGGCGCCGTTACCCCGGTGCCCGACAGCCTGTCCGAGTACGCCTTTGCCGGCTTGCTGCGGGGCAACCGCACCGAACTGGTGAAGTGCCGCGGCAATGACCTGCAAGTGCCGGCCACTGCCGAAATCATCCTCGAAGGCGTGATCCACCCCGGCGAGATGGCCCCTGAAGGCCCTTATGGCGACCACACCGGTTACTACAACGAAGTGGACAGCTTCCCGGTGTTTACCGTCGAGCGCATCACCCATCGGGTCAAACCGATCTATCACAGCACCTACACCGGCCGTCCACCGGATGAGCCAGCGATTCTGGGTGTGGCGCTCAACGAAGTGTTTGTACCGATCCTGCAAAAGCAGTTCCCGGAAATCACCGACTTTTACCTGCCGCCTGAAGGCTGCTCGTACCGCATGGCCATCGTGACCATGAAAAAGCAGTACCCGGGGCACGCCAAGCGCGTAATGCTGGGTGTGTGGTCGTTTTTGCGCCAGTTCATGTACACCAAGTTCGTTATCGTGACCGACGACGACATCAATGCCCGTGACTGGAACGATGTGATCTGGGCCATTACCACGCGCATGGACCCCAAGCGCGACACGGTAATGATCGACAACACGCCCATCGACTACCTCGACTTTGCCTCGCCGGTTTCCGGCCTGGGGTCGAAGATGGGCCTGGATGCGACCAACAAATGGCCGGGTGAAACCACCCGCGAATGGGGTCGGGTTATCGTCAAGGATGAGGCGGTCACTCGCCGGGTCGATGACATCTGGAATCAATTAGGAATAGATTGATGCGTGTAACCTTGCAGCCTTCAGGTGCGGTGCTGGAAACCTTGCCTGGCGAGCGGATTCTCGATGCGGCGCAGCGCCTGGGCTATGAATGCCCGCAAAGCTGTCGCAATGGTAATTGCCATGTGTGTGCGGCCTTGCTGGTTGAAGGCCAGGTGGAGCAGGCGGGTGACGTGCGTGATCATGGCGAGTTCTATACCTGCCTGGCGGCCCCCCTTGAAGACTGTGTGGTGTTGTGGGATGGCGTGCTTGCGTTGGGAGAATTACCGGTGCGTAGCCTGGCGTGTCAGTTGACCGAATGTGTCGATATGGGTGGCGATGTGTGGCGGGTGCGCTTGCGTGCGCCTGCGGGCAAGCCGCCGCGTTATCACGCTGGTCAATACGTGATGCTGGAGCGTGAAAACGGTGACAAGTCGGCATTCTCGCTGGCCAGTGCACCGCACTCGGGGCGCGACCTTGAGTTGCACGTGCTGGTGCGAGAAGACAGCGCCCGCAACCTGATCGAGCAGTTGCAGCGCAACAAGATGGTTCGCCTTGAGCTGCCTTTCGGTGATACGCACTTGTCCGAGCTGCCGGACGGACCGCTGGTGTTGATCGCGGCGGGCACCGGTATGGCGCAAATGCACAGCCTGATCGAGCATTGCCGGGCCAAGGGTTTCAAGCACCCGGTGCATCTGTATTGGGGCGTGCGTCGGCCTGAAGACTTCTACACCCTGGACGAATGGGCCGAATGGGAGAAAACCCCCAACCTGTTTCTGCACAAGGTGGTGAGTGATTTATGTGGCTGGGAAGGGCGCTGCGGCATGCTGCATGAAGCCGTGTGCGAAGACATCAGCGATCTGGCCAGTGTGCATGTATATGCCAGTGGCTCGCCTGCGATGATCTACGGCACGCTGGACGCGCTGGTGGCTGCTGGCATGGACGCGCACCAGATGCGCGCCGATGTGTTTGCCTATTGCCCACGGGGTTGAATGTGTGGGAGCGGGCTTGCTCGCGATGCAAGCGACGCGATGTAACTGTTACACCGCGTTGAAACTATCGCGGGCAGCCCGCTCCCACAGCGACCAGTTAAGCCCTGCCCTTAAAACCGCAGGCCTGTGGTGATCATTGCCGCATTGAAGCCGAGCAACACCAGCTCGGCGGCGACCGGGCCGTAATACGCGCCCACCGAGGGGATGATCACTGGGGCCACGCCGAAGCGGTTGAGCGGGATCTTGTCCTGGTAGTCGCCGTGGTAGCCCTCCAGCAGGCCGCCTGTCAGCTTCAGATACACCGGGTAAGTGTCGCTATCAAAGCGTTTGCCCGCGTAGGCGTAGTACGACCGCTGGCGGAACGAGTTGCGAAAGGTCGCCGCGCCGAACAACCAGTTTGAAGCGTCATGGCGCTCAATACCGATCAGGTCCTGATTGTTGTTGTGCTCAGGGTCGGGGGAGAAGTGCCGGGTATAGACACTGGTTTGCACATACCAGAACCCGTCGTCTTTTTGCTGCGTGCCGTCTTGTGCCAATGCTGAACTGGTATAAGCCAGGATCAACAGGTAGCAAATCCCAATGTATTTCATTCAACAACCTCGTTGGGTGTGCGCCTGCGGCTGGCAACTATAAAGGGGGCGCTTGAACATTCCCTGAACGAAGCGGGTTTAAGCGCAATTGCATCATCTCGCCATCGAACCATACGTCTTGCGGTGCGGGCCATAGACTATTGGGTGCTATAAGATTCATGTCGTTATTTTGTTTACCACATGTAATGCCTGTAGGACCCAATGCCACCTGCACTGACTACGCGTGAATCTGTCTGCCTGAATCTGGATTATCCGCCGCGACTCGATCTCGGGGCGCCGTTGACCCCGGAACAACTTCTCACCTCCCTGCACAGCACTATGGCGCGCCATCAAGGTGGGCCGGTGTGGCTATTTGCCTATGGTTCATTGATCTGGCGCCCGGAATGCGCGGCGGTTGAGCGTGTGCGTGGACGGGTGCATGGCTACCATCGCGGGCTGTATCTGTGGTCCCACGAGCATCGTGGCACGCCGCAATGGCCAGGGCTGGTGTTTGGCCTGGATCGTGGCGGCTCGTGCAGTGGCTTTGCCTACCGCTTGCCGGAAGAAAACCTCGATGCTGCGCTGCACGCCCTGTGGCTGCGGGAGATGCCGGTGCCCTCGTATCGGCCGCACTGGCTCACCTGCCGACTGGAAGATGGCAGCCAGGTACAAGCCCTGGGTTTTGTGCTGGAGCGGCATTTGCCCAGCTATGCGGGCAACCTGCCAGATGGCGTGTTGAGCCAGGTACTGGCCAACGCCAGCGGGCGCTACGGCACCACTCGCGATTATGTTGAACAGACCGTGAGCGCTTTGCGCAGCCACGCCATGCCGGATCGTAACCTGGAGGCGCGGCTCAAGCGTTGCGGCCCCTTCAAACCGACGACTTAAAGAGTGCGCTGGCCGTTGAATCGGAGCCATCCCACGACAGGATCGGAGCCTGTGAACTGAGATATCGCGGGGCATACCCATAATATTTGCCCTTTGCGCCCTTGTCGGCGCGGGGGGAAAGCGATGAATCATCTGGTCTGGCTTGTGGTGATGTTGATGGCGTCCGTTGCGCAGGCGCAGGCACCTACGCCCGATATCAGCAGCGCAACCTGTCTCAAGTTGAACCGGGAAATCACCCGTCATATACGTCGCGGCGTCGACTTGCCCCTGGTTGAACTGACGTTGTTCAGGCAAACCCGCCATCGACTGATCGAGGAATATGAGGCAGGGCAGTATCCTCTCGAATTGTTGGCAACAGCTTTGTACGAACTGGCGCGGGACACCGTGAAGGTGGTTGAAGCCTGCCGACGCAAGCCCAGTCGCAAGTTTTTCGAGATGTTGCCCGAGAGCGTCCAGGCGCTATTGGCACCCAGGGAGCGTTGAATCAGCAGGCTACGGCTTTGCCGGGATTGGCCGATAAAGGTGGAAAGGCCCGGGTATGCTTGCCCGCCAAACTGTAATAAAGGAGCGAATTGTGAAAGCGTGGATCATGTTGATGCTGGCCTTGACCTTGCCGATGGCGGCGGTCGGGGAAGAGGCGCAGGAAGGCGGCGACAAGGTCAGCTACATCAGCCTGAGCCCGCCATTTGTAGGTAACTATGGCCTGGACGGCAGCGCCCGGCTCAAGGTGTACAAGGCTGATATTTCCTTGCGTGTGACGGGGGCCGATGCGGCCAAGGCGGTTAAAACCAATGACGCCTTGATCCGTAATCAACTGGTGGGGCTGTTTACCCAGCAGACCAGCGAAACCCTGGGCAGTGTTGAAGCCAAGGAGAAGCTGCGCCAGGAAGCCTTGAAACAAATCCAGCAGGTCATGACTGCCGAAACCGGCAAACCGATGGTGGACGATCTGCTGTTCAATAACCTGATTGTTCAGTGAAGACGCAGATACCGGCCTGGCTTTTGTGTGGGAGCGGGCTTGCTCGCGATAGTTTCACCTCGACCTGTCTGACGTATCGAGGCGCTTGCATCGCGAGCAAGCCCGCTCCCACATAACCCGTGCCCGGGCTTACGACGCCAGACTCTTGCGAAACCGTGCCAGGGCAATGGCGAAGAACACCAGGCCAATACCTGCCAGGGCCAGCAAGTCCGGCCAAACTACGCTCACCCCCGCACCGCGGAACAGGATCGCCGCGCTCAGGCTGACAAAGTGGGTCGACGGCGAGCACTGCATCACCCATTGCAGCCACACGGGCATGCTGTCCAGCGGCGTGCTGCCGCCCGAGAGCAGGAGCATCGGAATGATCACCGGGATGGCCAGCAAACCGAACTGCGGTGTTGAACGCGCCAGGGTCGCAAGGAAGATCCCCAGCGCGGTACTGGCAAACAGGTACAGCGCGGTGACCAGCAAGAACAGGGTCAACGACCCCGCCAGTGGCACGCCCAGCGCCCATTTGACGATGACTTCCAGCGACACCCAGGTGCACAGCACGACCACCAGCATGTTGCTCCAGATTTTTGCCAGCATGATTTCCAGCGCCGTCAGTGGCAGCACCAGCAAATGGTCGAGTGTGCCGTGCTCGCGTTCGCGCAGCAACGCGGTGCCTGTCAGCACAATGGCCAGAATGGTGATGTTATTGACGATCTGGATTACGGCCAAAAACCAGCCGCCTTCCAGGTTGGCGTTGAACAATGCGCGGCTGGAAATCAGTGCCGGGCTTTTTGCCGCCGCGTCACCCTGGCCCGCATAGTTGAGCAGTTCGCGCTGGAAAATCTGCCCTATATAGCCCGCTCCCATAAAGGCCTGACTCATCGCGGTGGCATCGACGTTGACCTGCAGGCCGGGTTGGCGACCTGCCAACAAGTCGGCCTGGAAGTTGGCTGGCACATTGATCACAAAGGTGTATTGGCCGTTATCCATCGCCTGATCGAGCTGGTCATAAGGCAAGGCTTGTGGCGCTTTGAACTCCGGGGGCAGCAGCGATTCGCCGAGTTTGCGTGACAGGGGGCTGTGGTCTTCATCAATGATGGCAACGCTGGCGTTGTGCACGCCGATGATCGAGCTCGACGCCGGCATATAAATCGCCACCGTAAAGGCATAGAGCAAGAACAACAGCAGCACGCTGTCATGACGCAGGCTGGTGAGTTCTTTAAGGCCAAGGCGCAGGATGTGCGAGAGCTTGTGCATCAAACCTCCTGCTTCTTGAGCATGATCAGGCTCAGCCCGGTAAACGCAACAAAAAAGCCGAACAGCGCCAGGCATTGCGGCCACAACTGGCGCAGGTCGAGCGCTTTGGTGAAGGTGCCCACTGCGATATCGAGGAAGTGCCCGGCCGGGAACAGCATGCCCATCACTGCCGACGCACCTTCCAGCGAGGAGCGCGGCACCAGCAGGCCGGAAAACTGAATGGTCGGCAGGCTGGTGATGATCATGGTGCCCAGGATCGCAGCGATCTGGGTGCGGGTGAAGGCGGAAATCAGCAGGCCCATGCTGGTGGTCGACAGCACATACAGCAGCCCGCCCAGCGCCAGGGTCAAGCCGCTGCCCTTGAACGGTACGCCAAACAGCCAGCGGTTCATGGCCACCAGCAACGCCAGGTTGACCAGGCTTACCGCCAGGTATGGCGCCTGTTTGCCCAGCAGAAATTCGAGACGTGTCAGCGGTGTGGCGTAAAAATTGGTGATGGAGCCCAGTTCTTTTTCACGCACAATGCCCAGCGCGGTCAGCATGGCCGGGATAAACGCCAGGATCAGCGCCATGACGCCGGGACCGATGGCATTGACGCTGATGACATCCTGGTTGTAGCGAAAGCGGGTTTCCAGCTTGACTGCGGCTTGCCGGTTTTGCGCCTGACTGCTCAAGGTGGCCAGTTGCTCCAGGTTGGCCTGATGCACGGCCTGCACATAGCTGCGGCTGGTTTCGGCGCGAAACGGCATGCCACCATCGAGCCATGCGGCAACTGTCGGCTGGCGCCCGGCATACAAGTCGCGGCCAAACCCCGGAGGAATTTCCAGGGCAATTTTTATTTCCGAGCGTTGCAGACGTTTGTGCAACTCATCCGCACTGCGGATCGGCGTGTGCTCTTCGAAATAACGGGAACCGCGGAATGCCTCGAGATAGGCGCGGCTTTGCGGGCTCTGGTCCTGGTCGTAGACCGCGAAGGCGAGGTTTTCCACGTCCAGGGAAATGCCGTAGCCGAAAATCACCATCATGAACAACGCGCCCAGCAAGGCAAAGGCCATGCGTACCTTGTCGCGCAGTAACTCCTTGGATTCGCGACTGGCCACGGCAATCAGCCGGGTCAGGCTGAAACCCCTTTTGCTGACCGGTGGCGGCGTATTGACTGCAGGCGTGGCGACGGGCTCCGGCGCAGAGGCCGCGCTGGCGTCCTGATCGTTCTGGGCCTGCTCCAGGCAGGTGACAAACGCTGCTTCCAGGGTGTCACCGTGGAATTGCTGCTGCAGCGCATCGGGTGTGTCGCAGGCCAGCACCTTGCCAGCGTGCATCAACGAAATACGGTCGCAGCGCTGGGCTTCGTTCATAAAGTGGGTGGACAGGAAGATGGTCACCCCCTGCTCGCGGGACAGCTCGATCAGCAGGCGCCAGAAGTCATCGCGGGCGGCCGGGTCGACGCCCGAAGTGGGCTCGTCGAGGATCAGCACTTCGGGGCGATGCAGCACGGCCACCGCCAGCGACAGGCGCTGGCGCAGGCCCAGGGGCAACTCGCCGGACTGTTGTGTGGCCACGTCCCCAAGATCGAAGCGCTCGATCAACTCTTCGATGCGCGGCTCGCTTTCGGCCTTGGGCAAGTCGAACAGTTGCGCGTGCAGCACCAGGTTTTGCCGCACGCTCAACTCGCCGTACAGCGAGAAGCTCTGCGACATGAAACCCACGCGCTTGCGGGTGGCCAGGTCCTTGGCATTTACCGGGTTGCCGAGCAGTTTGGCGCTGCCTTCGGTGGCGGGCATCAGCCCGGTGAGGACCTTCATGGTGGTGGTCTTGCCGCAGCCGTTGGAGCCCAGAAAACCGAAAATCTCGCCCCGGCCAATGGCAAAGCTGACCTTGTTCACCGCGGTAAAATCGCCGAACCTGAGCGTCAGGTCGTGGGCTTCAATGGCGATATCGCTGTTGTCGCTGGTGCGCGGCGGAATCACCAGTGGCTCGCTGCTGTGGCCGCTGTCGCCCTGATAGTGGGTGAAGGCCTCGTCGAGCTTGCCGGTGGTGGTGACCGCCGCCAGTTCCTGGCTCAGGCCGGTGGCAATCAATTTGCCGCGATCCAGCATCAGGCAGTGTTCGAACTGCTCGGCCTCTTCCATATAGGCCGTCGCCACCAGCAGCGTCAGTTGCGGGCGCTGGCTGCGCACATCCTCCACCAGTTCCCAGAAGCGTCGACGTGACAGCGGGTCAACACCCGTGGTGGGTTCGTCGAGGATCAGCAGGTCGGGCTCGTGAATCAACGCGCAGCACAGCCCGAGTTTTTGCTTCATGCCACCTGACAGCTTGCCCGCCGGGCGCTCGGCAAACCTTTCAAGGTCGGTGGCCTTGAGCAGTTCGGCCATGCGTTGTTCGCAGTCGTCTTTCGACAGGCCAAACAAGGTGCCGAAAAAGCGGATGTTTTCGCTGATCGACAGTTCCGGGTAAAGGTTGCCGCCCAGGCCTTGGGGCATAAACGCGATCAGCGGGTACAGGGTGTTGCGATGCCGGCGGTTATCAATCGGGCCGCCGAGCACCTCAAGAGTACCCTCCTGGAGCTTCTTGACCCCGGCAATCAGCCCCAGCAGGCTCGACTTGCCCGCGCCATCAGGCCCGATAAGCCCGCAACGCGTGCCCTTGGGCAGGCTGAACGTGATGTCCAGCAGTGCCTGCTGGTTACCGTACCTGTGGCTGATGCCACTGGCGTTTAGCGCCAGATCGCTCATTGCAGATTAGCCGGCCACGGTACATCGGCGGTTCGCACATAACCGGCGCCCGGCATGCCCGGTTTGGCCTGTGGTACGGCGCCCGGGTCGGTGAGGCGCAGTTTTACCCGGAACACCAGCTTTTGCCGCTCGTCGCGGGTTTCAACTTCTTTGGGGGTGAACTGGGATTTGGCCGCGACAAAGGTGACTTTGGCCGGTAGTGCCCGGTCTGGCAGGGCGTCGAGCACGATGCGGGCTTCAGAGCCCACGGTCAATTTGCCGACCACCGAAGCGGGCATGTACAGGTTCATGTACTGGTCGCTGGGGTCGATCATCATAAATACCCGCCCACCCGAGCCGAGGACTTCACCGGGCTCGGCCAGGCGCAACTGGATCACGCCGTTGATGGGCGCGCGCAGGCTGCTGTCGTCAATTTCGCTGGTCAGCTGTGCGACCTGGGCCTGGGATGAGCCGATCGCGGCCTTGGCGGCGGCGACCTGGGCCTGGGCGGCGACGACTGCGGCGTTACTGGTGTCGTATCGGGCTTGTTGCTGGTCCAGTTGCTGGCCGCTGGCAAAACCGCGCTTGGCCAGTTGGCGAAAACGCGTGAGTTCCTGGCTGGCCAGCAGCTTCTCGCTCTGGCGCAGTTGCACGTTGGCTTCGTTGGCGGCCAGGGTCTGGCGGGCGCGCAGCACTTCGGCTTCGGCTTGCGCGCGGCTGGCCTCCAGGGTGCGGGTGTCCATGCGGGCCAGCAATTGGCCCTGGGTGACGCGGTCACCTTCATCGACCAGTACTTCGGCCAGGCGCCCGGGTATTTTGGCTGCGATTTGTACTTCCGTGGCTTCGAGCCGACCGTTGCCCATGCTGATGCCTTCAGGGAGGCGGTCGTGCTGGGATTTCCAATAACCGAACCCGCCTGCTGCAATCAGCAAGACAGCCAAAGGGATAACGAAATAATGGGAAATACGGTGGTTGCTAGACATGCCGACATCCTGTGTCACAGAGCGCTCTAGTTTGACGGTTTCAAGGCGGTTGCGACTTGATGCCAGTCAAAGGAAGTCCAGAGCGTAGACGCTAAAAGCGGATGCTGCTTGTCAGGTGAGAGCGGGAGTGTTGTGGGAGCGGGCTTGCTCGCGATTCAGGCGGTGATGTCTGACATGTGAACCACAGCGATCCCATCGCGAGCAAGCCCGCTCCCACACCAAGCCCGCTCCCACAGCGATCCGCTCTACAGCAACCCCATCACCACGGCCCATTGCTCATCGGTCACGGGCATCACCGAGAGGCGGCTGCCTTTTTGCACCAGCGGCATTTCGGCCAGGGCAGTTTGCTGCTTGAGGTAGTCGAGCTTGATCACCCTGGAGAACGTCTGCTCATGGGCCACCTGCAGCGCACTCCACGGGTTTTTTTCAGCACTGGCCTTGGGGTCGAAGTAATGGCTTTCTGGGTCCAGGGCGGTCGGGTCGGGGTAAGCGGCTTCAACGATTCGGCCCACTCCGGCAATACCCGGTTCGGGGCAGCTGGAATGGTAAAAAAAGAACAGGTCACCCACCGCCATGGCGCGCATGAAATTGCGCGCCTGATAGTTACGCACGCCATCCCAGCGCGCTTCACCGAGCTTTTGCAAATCCTTGATCGAGAACTCGTCAGGCTCGGATTTCATCAACCAATAGGCCATTTTTTACTCCAGAAACATGCTGTGGTTAATTTGCCCGACTATATTTAACTAAACCGACAGTCGGTTGACGCCAGCGTTTGCGTGTGTCTTCGTGTTGCCGCAAAATGCCCGCCTTTTAAGCTTGACGCTGCTGCACGGCCTATAACAAAAACCGTCGCTGTCATCGTGTTGATTTGCCTTAAGGAGGGCAATCGATGAAACGCAAACCGGATTTACTGTGGATGCTGGTTATTTTGTTCGGTTTGGGTGTGGTTACAACGGGCTATGCGCAAAGTTTGTGGTCGAATTCGAGCGACGCGCCGATTGAGCTGGCGCAACAGCAAGTACAACCTTTCAAACGCTAAACCTTGATGGATGGCCTGTCAGTGGGCGATGTACCACTGCCTGTCCGAGACCGTGCCCTGTAAAGGGACATCCCAACTGGCCTGGGCCAGGCTCTCGACCTTCTGACATTCGTGGGCCAGCCCTACCAGTGTCGGCTTGCGCCAGCATTGGCGTCTGGCCTGATACGCCAGGCTGCGGTCATAAAAGCCGCCGCCCATGCCCAGTCGCCCACCCGTAGCATCAAACCCCACCAGCGGCAGCAGCACCAGGTCCAGTGCCCAGACCTTGCGCTGGCGTGCGCGGTTGATGTGGGGTTCGAGAATGCGAAAACGGTTGGGGCGCAGCGTTTCGCCGGGGGCAATGCGTTGAAACACCATTTTGGTTTTCGGCCACGCACTGAGCACCGGCAGGTAGGTGATCTTGCCCCGGCGCTGGGCTTCACGCAGCAGCAGGCGCGGATCGATTTCACCGTCAGTGGGCAGGTACAGGGCGATGTGTTTGGCGCGGCGAAACAGCGGGTGTTGCGCCAGTTGCCGGTACAGGCCACGGGCGGCCTGGCGTTGCTCGCAGGGCGACAGGTCGCGGCGGGCTTTGCGCAGCATTCGGCGAAGTTGCGGGCGGGTAGGCGTCGCAGGTTCGTTCATATGGCGTGCTGTTCAGGATCGAGGCACCGGGTGGTGGCTCGTGCAAGCCAATGCCAGCGGGTTGCTGGCATTGCGCTCGGAAATCAGGCTCCCCGACGTACCGCTGTCGGCTTGGCCCTTGAACCCGAAAGTTCAAGGTGGAAGTTGCAGTAGACCTTAAGGCTTTCCGTCTAGCGGACATGCACACCGGCCCAACGTGCAAGCTCCAGGGTAGTGCGAATCGGCTCAGGGACATCGCTAACTGGCGAATACTCCAGGGAGTGGCGCGAGTATACCCCAAAGTAACGTCTTGAATCAGCTTTGGCGTTCGTTCGGATCAGTGGCCAACACCAGGTCAACGCGATCCAGCAGGTCGCGCACCTGTTCGCGGGTGGAACTGCTGGTTTGAACTTCGGCGACTTCCTGTTTGTGCAACAGATCGTGGGTGATATTCAGCGCGGCCATCACGGCGATACGGTCGGCGCCAATGACTTTGCCACTGCTGCGGATTTCACGCATTTTGCCGTCCAGGTAGCGGGCGGCGCTCACCAGGTTGCTGCGTTCTTCCTGGGGGCACATGATCGAATACTCTTTGTCGAGGATGTGCACGGTGACGCTACTGCTTGAACTCATGAGTCTTGCTCCAGGGCTTTGAGGCGCGAAATCATCGATTCCACCTTGTTCCGGGCGATTTCGTTTTTTTCAATGAGGTGCGCGCGTTCCTCGCGCCAAGTCTTTTCCTGAGCAATTAAGAGTGCGTTTTGCCGGTTAAGTTGCTCAACCCGGGCAATCAGCAGCTCGAGTCTGGCCATCAGTGCATGCAGGTCGGTGTCTTCCATTGTGTCCTACTGTGAATTTTCTGATGGATGGGGACTGACGCCTCGATGGTCTGGCACGTCTGCCGATGCTAGGATACAAGCCCTCCATTCTAGACATAGCGCCGCTTGGCGCCTAGCTGACCATGCCTATTCAGAATTCCCCGTATCAAGCCTTTGTAACCCTGCTGGCCGCCAACGGCCACTCCGTCTCGCCTGCCGAACTGCATGGCCACCTGCTGGGTCGCAGCTGTGCCGGTTCCGGTTTCGATGCTGACGCCTGGCTGGTCGAAGCCGCCGAACTGCTGGCAGGCGAGCCACAAGACAACGTACGCAATGCCTTGATCGGATTGCAAGAGATGGTCAAGGGTGAACTGACCAGCGACGACATGACCGTGGTGCTGTTGCTGCCCACCGATGACGCGCCATTGACTGAGCGTGCCGCTGCCCTGGGCCAGTGGTGCCAGGGGTTCCTGTCCGGTTTCGGCCTGACCCGCCGCGCCTATTCGTTGAGCGATGAAGCCAATGAAGTGCTGCGCGACCTGGCGGCCATCGCCCAGGTGCAAGATGCCCTGGAAGAGTCCGAAGACGGCGAAAGCGACTACATGGAAGTGATGGAATACCTGCGCGTCGCGCCGCTGTTGCTGTTCACCGAAACCAAAAAAACCGCTGAAGCCGCGCCCGCCAAGCCTTCGCTGCACTGATTGAACGACAAGAGGGAAACCGTCTGCCCATGATCCATATCCCGAAATCGGAATACGCACGTCGCCGCAAGGCACTCATGGCGCAGATGGAGCCCAACAGCATTGCGATCCTCCCCGCAGCGGCGGTGGCCATTCGCAATCGCGATGTCGAACATGTTTACCGCCAGGACAGCAATTTCCAGTATCTGAGCGGCTTTCCCGAGCCTGCGGCGGTGATTGTCCTGATCCCGGGCCGGGTTCATGGCGAGTACGTGCTGTTTTGCCGCGAACGCAATGCCGAGCGTGAATTGTGGGACGGCAAGCGGGCCGGGCAAGAGGGCGCGATCCGCGACTTCGGTGCCGACGACGCGTTCCCGATCACCGATATCGACGACATCCTGCCGGGGCTGATTGAAGGCCGCAGCCGGGTGTACTCGGCGATGGGCGGCAATCCCGAATTCGATCGCAATTTGATGGACTGGATCAACGCGATTCGCTCCAAGGCCAACCTCGGCGCCCAGCCACCCAACGAATTCGTTGCTCTGGATCATCTGCTGCACGACATGCGCCTGTATAAATCGGCGGCAGAACTCAAGGTCATGCGCCATGCGGCGCAAATCTCGGCTCGCGCCCATGTGCGGGCCATGCAGGCCAGCCGTGCCGGTTTGCATGAGTACAGCCTGGAGGCCGAGCTGGATTACGAATTTCGTAAAAGCGGGGCAAAAATGCCAGCTTATGGCTCGATCGTCGCCTCTGGCGATAACAGCTGCATCCTGCATTACCAGGAGAACGACGCACAGCTCAAAAGCGGCGACCTGGTGTTGATCGATGCCGGCTGCGAGATCGACTGCTACGCCAGCGATATCAGCCGCACGTTCCCGGTTAACGGCCGGTTCTCGCCGGAGCAGAAAGCCATCTACGAGCTGGTGCTGGCGGCGCAGGAAGCGGCATTTGCCGAGATCGGCCCCGACAAGCACTGGAACCAGGCCCACGAAGCCACGGTGCAGGTGATTACCGCCGGACTGGTGGCGCTGGGGCTGTTGCAGGGCGACGTTGACGAACTGATCGCCAGTGAAGCCTATAAACCGTTTTATATGCACCGCGCCGGCCACTGGCTGGGGCTCGATGTGCATGACGTGGGTGAATACAAGGTCGAGGGTGAGTGGCGCGTGCTGGAAGCGGGCATGACCCTGACCGTGGAGCCGGGCATCTATATCAGCCCGGTCAACCTCAACGTTGCGAAAAAATGGCGCGGCATTGGCGTGCGCATCGAGGACGACGTGGTGGTCACCAAACACGGCTGTGAAATCCTGACTGGCGATGTGCCTAAAACCGTCGCCGAGATCGAAGCGTTGATGGCGGGCGCGGCATGAGTCGCGTCAATCTGGCCATTATCGGTGGCGGCCTGGTAGGCGCGAGCCTGGCGCTGGCGTTGCAGGCCGGGGCCAAGGCCCGTGGCTGGAAGATCGTGCTGATCGAGCCGTTCGCACCCGGCAACAGCTACCAGCCCAGCTACGATGCCCGTTCCTCGGCGCTCAGCTATGGCGCGCGGATCATCTACGAGCGCCTGGGCCTGTGGCGGTCGATTGCCGAGCGCGGCGAGCCGATCAAGGACATTCATGTGTCAGACCGCGGGCGCTTCTCGACGGCGCGGCTGTCGGCCAGTGAAGAAGGCGTGCCAGCGCTGGGTTATGTGGTCGAAAACGCCTGGCTGGGCCAGTGCCTGTGGAAAAGCCTGGACCCGGACGTGATCAGCTGGCGTTGCCCGGCTGAAGTTATCCACATGCAACCGCTGGAAGACGGCTATCGCCTGACCCTTAACGACGAAACCGCCCTGGACTGCGACCTTGCCGTCCTGGCCGATGGCGGGCGGTCGGGCTTGCGCGAGAAGCTGGGCATCCATGTGCGCCAGCAGCCGTACAACCAGAGCGCGCTGATTGCCAATATCACCCCGAGCCAGCCCCACGCCGGCATGGCGTTCGAACGTTTCACCGACGAAGGCCCGATGGCCTTGCTGCCGTTGCCTGACAACCGCTGCGCGCTGGTGTGGACTCGTCTGGGGATGGACGCGCAGCGTCTGGCGGCCCTGGACGAACGCAGCTTTCTCAGCGAGTTGCAGGGCGTTTTCGGCTATCGTCTGGGCACTCTCAAACAAGTGGGTGCGCGGCATCTGTACCCCCTGACCCTGATTGAAGCGCAAGAGCAGGTACGCCCGCATCTGGCGGTGCTGGGCAATGCCGCCCATAGCCTGCATCCGATTGCGGGGCAGGGCTTCAACCTTTCCCTGCGTGATGCCCAGGCGCTGGCCGACGCTTTGTTGGCCAGTGACAAGAACCCGGGTGATTTCGCGACCCTGTTGAGTTATCAACAGGCGCAACAACTCGACCAGCAACTGACCATCGGGTTCTCGGACAAAGTGACGCGGGTGTTTGGCAGTGAGCAACCGCTGGTTTCGTTTGGTCGAAACCTGGGCTTGCTCGGCCTCGATCTGCTGCCCCCGGCCAAACGATGGTTTGCCCGCCAGGCGATGGGCCTGGGCACCCGCGCAGACAGTTGATGACGAGCGGGGCGAACGCGCCCCGTGTCGATCCATTTTTTCAGGTGCGGCGTACGCCGCTAGCGAGACAGGCTTAAAGCATGGAAATGCGCGCAGATCTGCTGATTGTTGGGGCCGGAATGGTCGGAAGCGCACTGGCGCTGGCGCTCAAGGACAGCGGGCTGAAAATCCTGCTGCTCGACGGCGGCCCGCTGAGCGTCAAGCCCTTTGCCGCCGAAGCGCCCTTCGAACCCCGGGTCAGTGCCCTGTCGGCCGCCAGCCAGCGCATCTTGCAGCGCCTTGGCGCCTGGGACGGCATCACCCGCCGCCGCGCCAGCCCGTATTCGCACATGCACGTGTGGGATGGCAGCGGCACCGGGCAGATCCACTTTTCGGCGGCCAGCGTGCATGCCGAGGTGCTGGGCCATATCGTCGAAAACCGTGTGGTCCAGGACGCCCTGCTGGAGTGCCTGCAGGGCAGCTCTATCGAGATGCTGGCCAATGCGCGCATGGAGCAGATGCGCCGCTCTGGCGACGACTGGCTGCTGACCCTTGCCGATGGCCGCACCTTGCGGGCGCCGCTGGTGATTGCTGCCGATGGGGCGAACTCGGCTGTGCGCCGCCTGACCGGCTGTGAGACCCGCGAGTGGGATTACCAGCACCACGCCATCGTCACCAGCGTGCGGTGCGCCGAGCCGCACCAGCAGACGGCCTGGCAGCGTTTTACCGATAACGGCCCGCTGGCATTTTTGCCGCTGGAACGTGACGGTCAGCAGGACTGGTGCTCGATTGTCTGGTCGACCACCCCCGAACAAGCCCAATACCTGATGACGCTGGACGACGCAGCGTTCTGCCGCGAGCTGGAGCTGGCTTTTGAAGGCCGTCTGGGCAGCGTGTTGAGTGCCGATCCACGGGTATGCGTGCCACTGCGTCAGCGTCATGCCAAACGTTATGTGGCTGAAGGCCTGGCGTTGATCGGAGATGCGGCGCACACCATTCACCCGCTGGCCGGGCAGGGCGTGAACCTGGGCTTCCTGGATGCGGCGGTGCTGGCGCATGTGCTGCTGCACGCGGTTGACCGTGGCGAGCGTTTGGCTGATGTGCGTGTGCTGAGCCGGTTCGAACGTCGGCGCATGCCGCATAACCTGGCGTTGATGGCGGCGATGGAAGGCTTTGAGCGGTTGTTCCAGGCGGACTCACTGACTGCCCGGTTGCTGCGTAATACCGGTTTGAAATGGGTGAATAAAATGCCCGAAGCTAAAGCCCTGTTTGTGCGTCAGGCACTGGGCTTGAGTGGCGACCTGCCGCCGCTGGCCAAACCCTGACTGATGCCTTTGATCTTGTAGCAGCTGCCGAAGGCTGCGTTCGGCGGCGAAGCCGTCGTAGAGTCAGTGTTCACCGTGAGCCTGACACACCGCAGACTTCGCGCTTGCGACGGCTTCGCCGCCGAACGCAGCCTGCGGCAGCTGCTACGAGTACTTAGCAACATCTGGTAACGGCTCCGCTTCGAGTTAGGTTGAGATGGGAAATGTGATTCACTACCATTTACGCCCGATTCGCATCAAGAGAGACCGCCCTCCATGTTGGCACCCAAGCGTCTACTGACTGCCCTGGCCCTTACCGTATTTGCGAGCAGCGTTTCTGCCGCCGATGAAGTGGTGGTTTACTCTTCGCGTATCGACGAGCTGATCAAACCGGTATTTGACGCGTACACCGCCAAAACCGGGGTCAAGATCAAGTTCATCACCGACAAGGAAGCGCCGCTGATGCAGCGCATCAAGGCAGAAGGCCAGAACGCCACCGCCGACCTGTTGCTCACCGTAGACGCCGGTAACCTGTGGCAAGCCGAGCAAATGGGCATCCTGCAGCCGTTCACGTCCGAGGTGATCGACAAAAACATCCCGCCGCAATACCGCTCCTCCAGCCATGAATGGACGGGCCTGAGCCTGCGTGCACGAACCATCGCCTATTCGACCGACCGGGTTAAACCTGAAGAACTGTCGACCTACGAGGCGTTGGCCGACAAGAACTGGGAAGGCCGCCTGTGCCTGCGCACCGCCAAGAAGGTGTACAACCAGTCGCTGACCGCCACCATGATCGAAGTGAACGGCCCGGAAAAAACCGAAGAAATCCTCAAAGGCTGGGTCAACAACCTGTCCACCGACGTGTTTTCGGATGACATCGCCGTGCTTGAAGCAATCAACGCCGGGCAGTGCGACGTGGGCATCGTCAACACCTACTACTACGGCCGCCTGCACAAGCAGAAGCCGGATCTGGCAGTTAAACTGTTCTGGCCCAACCAGGCGGACCGTGGCGTTCACGTCAACCTGTCGGGCATTGGCCTGACCAAGTACGCGCCGCACCCTGAAGCGGCCAAGGCCCTGGTGGAGTGGATGACCACCCCTGAAGCCCAATCGATTTTTGCAGGCGTGAACCAGGAATTTCCGGCCAACCCGAGCGTTGCACCTTCGGCTGAAGTCGCTAGCTGGGGCAGCTTCAAGGCCGACGCAATGCCGGTCGAAGTGGCAGGCAAGCGCCAAGCCGAAGCCATTCGCATGATGGATCGTGCCGGCTGGAATTGATCGAACCATGAAGTAATACCTGTGGGAGCGGGCTTGCTCGCGATAGCATTGCCGGGGTTTTATTGGAAACCGCGGCGTTTGTATCGCGAGCAAGCCCGCTCCCACATTTGTTTTCGCATTGTCCCATCCACCTCCGAGAGTTTTTCGTGGCCCATCCTGCCCAACGTCGCTGGTACCCGCTGGTTTTTGTCATTGCTGCCCTGGTGCTGCTGCCGCTGAGCGTGCTGCTGCTGTCCTGGCAAAGCATTGATACCCAGATCTGGAGCCACTTGTGGGACACGCAGATGCCGCGCCTGCTGGGCAACACCCTGACCCTGATCGTGGGTGTGGGCATCGGCGTCACGCTGCTGGGCGTCAGCCTGGCCTGGTTGACCAGCCTGTGTGAGTTCCCCGGCAGGCGCTGGCTGGACTGGGCGCTGATGCTGCCGTTTGCGATCCCCGCCTATGTGCTGGCGTTCGTGTTTGTTGGCTTGCTGGATTTCGCCGGGCCTGTCCAGACCCTGCTGCGTGAATGGTTCGGCATGGGCCTGCGGCTGCCCCGGGTGCGCTCCACGGGGGGGGTGATCATCGTGCTGATCCTGGTGTTCTACCCCTACGTCTACCTGCTGGCGCGCACGGCGTTTCTGGCCCAGGGCAAAGGCCTGATGGAAGCGGCGCGGGTTCTGGGGCAAAGCCCGTGGCAGGCGTTCTGGCGTGTCGCGTTGCCGATGGCGCGCCCGGCGATTGGCGCAGGCGTGGCACTGGCATTGATGGAAACCCTGGCCGATTTTGGCGCCGTGTCGGTGTTCAATTTCGACACCTTCACCACCGCCATCTACAAAACCTGGTACGGCTTTTTCAGTCTGTCGACGGCGGCGCAACTGGCCAGCCTGCTGTTGCTGGTGGTCATGGTGGTGCTCTATGGCGAGCGCCGCGCTCGCGGGGCCAGCCGGGCCGGTAACGAACGGCCACGGGTCAGCGCCCTGTATCACCTGCGCGGGCCAAAGGCGTGGCTGGCCAGCGGCTGGTGCCTGCTGGTATTTGCCTGTGCGTTCGTGATCCCGATGCTGCAACTGGTGGTGTGGTTCTGGCAGCGCGGGCGCTTTGACCTGGATGAGCGTTACACCGGCTTGATCCTGCACACTTTGTATCTGGGCTCAATGGCAGCGCTGATTACCGTCAGCGTGGCGCTGGTGCTGGCCTTTGCCCGACGGCAGGCACCCACCCCGGCCATCCGTGCCGGGGTCAGCCTGGCGAATCTGGGCTATGCCTTGCCGGGCTCGGTGCTGGCGGTGTCGATCATGCTGGCGTTCAGTTATCTGGACCGCGAGCTGGTTATCCCGGTCTCGGGCTGGTTGGGTGGCGCGGGCAAGCCCTTGTTGCTCGGCAGCCTGTCGGCCCTGCTGCTGGCATATCTGGTGCGGTTTATTGCCGTGGCCTACGGCCCGCTGGAAAACAGCCTGGCGCGCATTCGTCCTTCCTTGCCGGAAGCCGCTCGCAGTTTGGGCGTCAGTGGTCCGCGACTGTTTTTCAAAGTGTATCTGCCGCTGCTGCTGCCGGGCACCTTGAGCGCTGCGCTACTGGTGTTTGTCGATGTGCTCAAGGAGATGCCGGCGACCTTGCTGATGCGCCCGTTTGGCTGGGATACGCTGGCCGTGCGCATCTTCGAGATGACCAGCGAGGGCGAATGGGCGCGGGCTTCGCTGCCAGCCTTGACCCTGGTGCTGGTGGGTTTGTTACCGGTCATCGGTTTGATCCGACGCTCGGCCCATCGCATCGGTTAGGTGCCAGTCCTCCTGCATGCGGCTACAATGCGCGGCATTCGGTGCGGTCTGTCTGTCAGGCCAGGTTTCTGCGTGATGTAAGAAAGCCACTTTTTTTGGCTTGAAATGCTCCGCAGCCTGTCCGCACCTTCGCCAAGCCCGGAAGGAGAAACCCATGGGACAGCGTACGCCTCTGTATGACCTGCATCTCGCCCTGGGCGCGAAAATGGTCGATTTTGGCGGTTGGGATATGCCCTTGCATTACGGCTCGCAGGTTGAGGAACACCATGAGGTGCGTCGCGACTGTGGGGTTTTTGATGTCTCGCATATGACCGTGATCGACATCGCCGGGCTACAGGCCAAGCAATGGCTGCAGCATTTGCTGGCCAATGATGTCGAACGCCTGAACACCCCCGGCCGCGCCTTGTACAGCGCCATGCTCAACGAGCAGGGCGGCGTGGTCGACGACATGATTGTCTACCTGATGCCCGACGGTTACCGGCTAATCGTCAATGCCGCCACCCGCGATCAGGATCTGGCCTGGATGCAGGCGCAGTCCCGCGGCTATGACGTGCAATTGCAGGAGCGCCCGGAGTTGGCCCTGCTGGCCATTCAAGGGCCACAGGCGCGGCATAAAGTCGCCGAGCTGGTGAGCCAGGCCCGTGGCCAGTTGATCCAGCAGCTCAAGCCCTTTGAAGGGCAGAGCTGCGGCGACTGGTTTATTGCCCGCACCGGCTACACCGGCGAAGAAGGCCTTGAAATCGTGCTCCCTGCCGATCAGGCCCCGGCTTTTTTCAACGATCTGGTGGGTGCCGGTATTTCACCTATCGGCCTGGGCGCCCGCGATACCCTGCGTCTGGAAGCCGGCATGAACCTCTACGGGCAGGATATTCACCTGTCTGTTTCCCCTCTTTGCGCCAATATGGCCTGGACCATCGCCTGGGAGCCTGCCTCGCGCAAGTTCGTGGGCCGCGAAGCGCTGGAGGCCGAAATGGCCGGTGGCGTGCAGCTCAAACTGGTGGGTTTGGTGCTTGAAGAACGTGGTGTTTTGCGCGCTCACCAGGTGGTTCGCATCGCCAATGTTGGCGAAGGGGAGATCACCAGTGGTAGTTTCTCTCCTACGCTAAGCAAATCGATCGCTCTGGCGCGAGTTCCGATGGCAACGGCTGACCGTGCCGAGGTCGAAATTCGTGGCAAGTGGTACCCGGTTCGCGTAGTCAAACCGACTTTTGTACGTCTTGGCAAAGCCTTGATCTAACGTTTACTGGCGGGCGTGCACTGAGTGTGCGCCGCTGACATTTCTTCTTGAGGACACTGAATATGAGCCTGATCCCTGCCGAGTTGCGCTTTGCTGAAAGTCACGAGTGGGCACGCCTGGAGGCGGATGGCACGGTTACCGTCGGCATCAGCGATCACGCTCAGGAAGCCTTGGGGGATGTGGTATTCGTTGAACTGGCCGAAGTCGGCAAAGTGTTTGCGGCAGGCGATACCGCAGGCGTTGTGGAGTCGGTAAAAGCCGCGTCTGACATTTACTCGCCGGTATCGGGGGAAGTGATTGCCGTCAACGAAGCCCTGGCTGACAGCCCGGAGTCGCTGAACAGCGAACCGTACGCCAGCTGGATCTTCAAGCTCAAGCCAAGCAACACCGCCGAGCTGGAAAAACTGCTGGACGCTGCGGGCTACAAGGCTGCCATCGGCGAGTAATATCGGCTTGATAATTGTGGGAGCGGGCTTGCTCGCGAGGGTATCACTGCGGTTTGTCTGACAGACCGCGTGAGCCGTATCGCGAGCAAGCCCGCTCCCACATGCCGCCTTATGCGGCGCTCAAGACTGCTTTTACTGCCGCCACCGAACGTTCTACATCGGCCTTGGTCATCGCTGTAAACATCGGCAACGACACGATCAGGCGCCCGACACGTTCGGCCACCTGGAACATCCCTTCCTTAAAGCCCAACGCACGATACAGGCTCAGCAAGTGAATCGGCGGGTAGTGGTAGCCGATGCCTACACCCAGTGCCTGCATTTCCTTCATAAAGGTTGCGCGTGCAGGCTGGCCGTCCTTGCGCTCAGGCAGCACAAGCTGGAACAGGTGCCAGTTGGTGTTGTTGAAGTCCGCCACCGGCAGTTGCGCGCCGTATTCAGCCTCGAAATCCGCCCCGAAGCATTCGAAGTAATGCTTGGCCAGCGCCCGACGATGGGCGGTGATGGTTTCGATATGGGCAAACTGGCCCAGACCAATCGCAGCGGCAATGTCGGTCATATTGAACTTGCCACCCAGCACATCGACATCCAGGCCGTCGAAACCGGTACGGGTCACGCCTTGCAGGCGATATTTCTCGGCCAGTCGTGCTTCTTCTTCGTTGTTCAGTACCAGGCAACCGCCCTCGGATGAGGTGATGTTCTTGTTGGCCTGAAAGCTGAAAGACACGAAATCGCCGCGTGCGCCAATGCGCTCACCTTGCCAGCTGGAACCCAGGGCTTGAGCCGCATCTTCAACCACGCGCAGGTTATGTTTTTTGGCAATCGCGTAGAGCGCGTCCATATCCACCGGCAAGCCCGACAGGTACACCGGAATAATGGCCTTGGTGCGCGGGGTAATGGCTGCTTCGAGCTTGTTCAGATCGATATTGCGGGTTACCGGGTCGATATCGGCAAATACTGGCGTGGCACCGACTTCGATAATCACGTTGGCCGTGGCGACCCACGAAATCGGCGTGGTGATCACTTCATCGCCAGCACCGATACCGGCGATGCGCAGAGCGATTTCCATGGTGCAGGTGCCGGAGTTGAAGGTGCGCACCGGGCGCCCGCCAAAGTACTCGGACAATTGCGCTTCGAATGCCTGAACCTTGGGCCCGCTGGTGATCCAGCCCGAGCGCAACACGTCGCCCACGGCAGCAATGGTGGCTTCATCAATGGTGGGTTTGGAAAACGGCAGGAAAGGCAGCGAGCTCATAGAGGCAGGACGTCCGATGTGAGTGAAATGGGGTAATCGTAGAGCACTAGCATAGCGCTCAAGATCATACCCGCAGGATCGCTCACCTCTGGTGAAAATTCTGTATGGCAGCTGAACCGCAAGGGCCCCGGTGTGTATTGCGTAGCAGCTGCCGAGGGACGAAGGCTGCGTCCGGCTGCGAAGCAGTCGTAAAGTCTGCGATCGCACTGTGTCAGACACACCGTGGGAACAGCTTTTACGACTGCTTCGCAGCCGGACGCAGCCTTCGGCAGCTGCTACAGATGGAGATAATTACTCCGCTGAAGCGTTTTTAGCCAGGATCGCGTTGGCAAGATCCATGTCGCTGACTTTCAGGTTCGGGTTGTCAGCGCGCACTTGCTGCATGGCCGACTCCAGGTACGGGCCACGGATCGAACCGTTGCTGGCTACGAAGCTGCCTGCGTCATCTTGAGCGGCAATGACTTTGCGGTCTTTTTTGAACGTCAGGTAGGTGGACCCGGTAGTGGCACCGGATGACAACACATTGCGCCAGAAGCTGTCGGCCATCGCAGAGCCAACAGGAAGGGACAACAAGGCAATAGCGGCTACAGCATATTTGAGACGCATGGCGGTGACTCCGAATAGATTAGCTATCGGATTGGATTGTATTTAGCCCCCCGGAGTTCCGTAACCTCAAGGCACAATTTCTACGCTCAGCACCGTCCCGTTTTGCTCTGTCACGCGCACGGTGGTCCCCACGGCAGCGTCCGGCCCTACGGCCATCCACACGCTGTCGCCGACCTTGATTTTGCCCCGCCCTTCGACAATTGCCTGTTGCACAATAAACGTGCGGCCGATCAGTTCATGGCCGCGACGGTTGAGGTTTGGCTGGTCGCCACTGTCGACATTGCTGCGCTGGCGCTTCCACCAGAACACCGCTGTAAGAATCGCCAGCACCCCAAACAGCGGTAGTTGCAGGGTCCAGGAGAGTGCGGGGAACAGGAAGGTCAATGCTGCAACGATGATGCCGGCAATACCTGTCCACAGCAGGTAGCCACCGGCACCGAGGACCTCAAGAATCAGCAGTACCGTGCCCAGCGCCAGCCAGTCCCAGTAGTTCAGGTGTTGCAGGAACTCCCACATGCGTCAGGCCTTTTTGCTGTCAAAAGTGGCTTTGACGATTTCGCCGATGCCACCCACTGCGCCGATGACCTGGCTGGCCTCCAGCGGCATGAGGATGACCTTGCTGTTATTGGCAGAAGCCAGCTTACCCAACGCATCGATGTATTTTTGCGCCACAAAATAATTGATCGCCTGCACGTTGCCTGAGGCAATGGCTTCTGACACCACTTGTGTGGCCCGGGCTTCGGCTTCGGCCTGGCGTTCGCGGGCTTCGGATTCGAGGAACGCCGCCTGGCGACCGCCTTCGGCTTCGAGGATCTGCGCCTGTTTTTTGCCTTCGGCGGTCAGGATGGCTGCGGCCCTCAGCCCTTCTGCCTCAAGAATTTGTGCACGCTTGATACGTTCGGCTTTCATTTGCCCGGACATGGCGGCCATCAGGTCGGCTGGCGGGCTGATGTCCTTGATCTCGATACGGGTGATCTTGATGCCCCACGGTGCCGTTGCTTCATCGACCGTGCGCAGCAGTTTTTCGTTGATGCCATCACGCTGGCTAAGCATGGCATCCAGCTCCATGGAGCCCAGCACGGTGCGGATATTGGTTTGCAGCAGGTTGCGAATGGCATGCTCGAGGTTGTTGACCTCATAGGCGGCTTGCGCCGTGTTGACCACCTGGAAGAAACACACGGCATCGATCTGTACCGTGGCGTTGTCGGCGGTAATTACCTCTTGCGGCGGGATATCGAGCACGCTTTCCATCACGTTGATCTTGCGCCCGATGCGGTCCATCACCGGGATGATGATGTTCAGGCCCGGTTTAAGGGTGTTGGTGTATCGCCCGAAGCGCTCCACCGTCCATTGATACCCTTGCGGCACCACCTTGAAGCCCATAAAGAGCACGGCGATAGCCAGGGCGACAAATAACAGGATCACTGTACCCGCTTGCATGATCATTCCTTGTTTTTGAGGTGTAAGAAACAAACGAACGCCGAGTGTAACGATCAAGAAAATTGCCAGGCTGATTAGATTTTAGTCAAAACAATTCAACTACGCGGGGGTAACTCGCAGTGCTTCTTCCAGGGAGGTCGCGGCAGAGGCGACTTTGTGAGCGGCTGCCAGCCTCAGGCTGAGCATGCCTTGAGCGCTTGCCAGCTGACGAATGGCGCTCAGATCAGTCTGCGGGCCAATCAGTGCCTTGAGCTGCTCGCTCAACACCATGATTTCGCACACACCGATGCGCCCGCGGTAGCCGCTAGCCCGGCACTGGGTACAGCCCACGGGGCGGTATACCGTTATGGGGGGTGCATGGGCCCAGCCCGGGGCAAAGCCCGACCATGCGTCCGGGCTTAGCGGCTGCGCGGCCTTGCAGTCAGGGCACAGGGTGCGCACCAGCCGCTGGGCCATCACCCCCAATAAGGTGGCTTTGATCAAATAGGGCGCGACCCCGAGTTCCAGCAGGCGGCTGATGGCGCTGGGGGCGTCGTTGGTGTGCAGGGTCGAGAGCACCAGGTGGCCGGTCAGAGCGGCCTGAATGGCCACTTCAGCGGTCTCCAGATCGCGTATTTCACCGAGCATGATGATGTCCGGGTCCTGGCGCAGCAGTGCCCGCACGCCATTGGCGAATGTCAGGTCGATGCCGGGTTGCACCTGCATCTGGTTAAACGCCGGCTCTATCATCTCGATGGGGTCTTCGAGGGTACACAGGTTGACCTGGGGAGTGGCCAGTTGCTTGAGCGTTGCATACAGGGTGCTGGTCTTGCCTGAGCCGGTGGGGCCGGTGATCAGGACAATGCCATTGGCGCGGGTGGTCATTTGCTGCCAGCGTTGCCTGTCTTCGGGGCTGAGGCCCAGTTGGTCGAAGCTTTTGAGCAGCACCTGCGGGTCAAAAATGCGCAGCACCATTTTTTCGCCAAAGGCGGTGGGCAGGGTGGCGAGTCGCAGCTCCACCTCAGCACCCTGCGGCAGACGGGTTTTTATCCGGCCGTCCTGGGGTTTGCGCTTTTCGGCGACATTCATCCGGCCCAGGCTCTTGAGGCGACTGACCACGGCCACGGCGACCTGTGGCGGGAACTGGTAAACATCATGCAGCACGCCGTCGATGCGAAAACGCACGCAACCCTTTTCACGGCGGGGCTCCAGGTGGATATCGCTGGCGCGCTGCTCAAAGGCGTACTGAAACAGCCAGTCGACGATATTGACGATGTGGGCGTCGTTGGCGTCCGGCTCCCGGTCGCCTGTGCCCAAGGTCAGCAGCTGTTCGAAATTGGCCAGGGGGCTGGTTTTCTGGTCGTTGAGCGCAGCCCCTGTGACCGATTTGGCCAGATGGAAAAACTCCACGCTCAGGCGCTGGATTTCCAGGGGGTTGGCAATGACCCGCCGGATCGGGCGCTTGAGCGACTGACGCAAGTCGGCCTCCCAACTGCTGACCCAGGGCTGGGCACTGGCAATCGTAATGGCTGAGGCATCGGCCGCCACCGCGATGATGCCATGCCGCTGGGCAAAGGCCAGGGACATTGCCCCGGTCACTGTGGCGGCATCCACCTTGAGCGGGTCAAGGCGCAGGTAGGGTTGCCCGGCATGGTTGGCCGTGAGGGTTTCAAGGTCGAGCATCTTGCCGTCCCGGCCGCCATCGCAAAATTGTTGCTGCGCAAGAAATACCAGGGGGTGCAGGGCGGCGGCGGGTGCTTCATGACTGCGCAGCAAGGCCTGCTCGGCGCAACGTTGCGAGATACGGTTTTGCGCCAGCAGCGCGGATAACAGAGTGTCGAGGTCCAGCCAGCGGTCATGGGAGGGGGTGATGCGCATAACAGCTCCTTGAGGCATCGGCGCAGACAGATCCTTGTCCGGCCATGAACCTTTAAAGCCTAGTTGCACTGCGGTGCCCTGCCGGCGGCCAATGGTTGCGAACTATTACCCGCAGGCTTGCATTGCCGGGTCCTTGGCGGCTGGCACGGGTTGCACCTGCAGGTCGATAACGCTGATCAGGTTGCGCAGTTTTTCGCCAATGATCTGGGCACGGTGCCAGCTCTGCTCGTGACTGCGGATTTCAATGCTCAGGGTGTCACCGTCGCGTAGCGCTTGCACTTGCTGGGGGATCAGTTGCTGCAAGGCAAACAGGTTGAGCACCCGGCACAGCACGTCGGCATCGGCTTCGGCCTGGATACGGAAAAGCACCTGGCAAGGCGCGGCATTGCTGGCCCAGACGTCGGGGCGAGGTGAGGGGGTGATGACTTCCAGATGCGGCATGCAAGGGCTCCAGTTCAGGCTGGGGAAATATTTACACGTCGCGCGGGAATTTTTTTATCTAAGATGCTTTGAATTGACGATAAATAGACTTGATCAAGTCTCGAATTATTCATTCAAAGGTATTTCTATGCAAAGCGAGCTGGATGCTTACGACCGCCGCATATTGGCCCTGCTGCAAGAGGACGCTTCGCTGTCCAGTGCGCAGATCGCGGAGAAGGTGGGGCTGTCGCAATCACCCTGCTGGCGGCGGATCCAGCGGATGAAGGACGAAGGCATCATTCGTGGCCAGGTGACGTTGCTCGATCGCAAGAAAATCGGCCTCAACACGCAAATTTTTGCCGAGATCAAACTTAATGCCCACGGTCGCTCAAACTTCACCGAATTTACTGACGCGATCCGTGGTTTTCCCGAAGTGCTGGAGTGTTATGTGCTGATGGGCGCGGTGGATTTTTTACTGCGCATCGTGACAGCCGATATTGAGGCCTATGAGCGGTTTTTCTTTGAAAAGTTGTCGATGGTGCCAGGCATTCAAGAGGTGAACTCGATTGTGGCGTTGTCCGAGATCAAGTCCACCACCTGCCTGCCAGTCTGAAGCCCTGCACGCAAAACGGCCTTCGCAAGGAAGGCCGTCGGTTGGTTTTGCGCACTGTTATCAGTGAACAAACAACGCAATCAGGATAATGATCGGAATTGGAATACCGAGGAAAAACAGCAGAAGTGAGCGCATTTTATTCTCCAGTCAGTGAATAGCCCGAGTTAAACCAGCGGGGTTGTGGTGGTGGGGGTCAGATAGATCACGGCATCGCGGCGACGGCCGCCGAAGGTGGCGCACAGGCTGGCAAAGAAAGCGCCGATCAGCAGGGTGATAAACATCCACAGGGTGGACCAGGCGGCGACCTTGGCGGCCGTGTCAGCAGCTTCCTTGGCCTTGACCTTGGCCTCTTCAACGGCCTGATGGGCCTTGGCGTAAACCTGGTCGACCCGTTGCTCGGCTTCCGGCTGGCTGAGGTTGGTGCGCTGGGCGATGATCTGGGCCAGGTAGGTACGGTCTTCGCTGCTCAATTGGCCGTCATTGGCCAGGCTGTGGGCAAAGATGCGCGCCACGGTGCCATGAGCGGCGTCTTCGCTGACAGCGGTACCGCGTTCATCGCGAAACAGGCTGTCGATAAAGTAGTCCGAACCTTTATCGCCCTGGCTTGCGGCGGCGCTGCCGGCTGCACTGCTGATCGCCGATGCGGCACCTGACGCCACGCTGGCCCCGGCTTGCACGCCGCTGCCGATTACGCTGCTGACCGAGCCTGCAACCAGGGTAGCAGTGACCAGCGTGGCCACGGCCCAGGCGAGAAAACCATGGGCGGTGTCGCGAAAGTAGGCTTCATCGCCATGCAAGTTAGTCCACTTGACCCGCAAGCGACCGGCCAGATAACCACCCATGCCGGAAGCAATGATCTGGGTGATCGCCAGCCAGATAATGGCGGTAATGCCCAGGCCCTTGGCGCCCACGCCTTCATTGGCCCAAGGCGAGACGGCTGAAAATCCAAGCCCCGCGCCCAGCATCAGCAGCAGCAGGGAAAGGACGGCAGCAGTGGCAGCGCCGGCAAAGATCGCGGCCCAGGAAACACCTGATTGGCCAGAGGAATCTTGTAGGGCTGCGGGATAGTGCTCAGTGGTCCCGATCATTGTTGTTGTGCTCCTGAATGGTAGGAAGTGCAGCGTTCATTCAGGTCATTGCAGGGGATGTGCCAACCGTATGCCTGCAGGTAATTCCATACCTTTCAATGGCTTGCAAATGGCTGGTTTTTTCGGTGCATGCAGATTGCATGATCAGGGCCAAAACAGGCGGGCGTAATGCATTGAAACAATTTGCCTGGAGCTGGCGCAGGCCAAAAAAAACGGGAGCCTTGCGGCTCCCGTTTTACGCATCAGTCGTTGTGACGATGCTTGTTTTTGCGATGGCCATACGCGTGGCCACGGCCGCGATGGTCGTCGCGGTAGTAGCGACGGTTATCGCGGTCGCGATAGCGGCGATCGTCGCTGTCGCTTTTATTGCCCATGTAGTTACCCAGCGCGCCACCGGCACCACCGCCAGCGGCCGAGCCTACCAGGGCACCTGTGCTGCCGCCGACACTGCGGCCCAGCACGTTGCCGCCTGCAGCACCCAGCGCGCCGCCAATGGCTGCTTCGCCACGGCTGCGTTTGTCGGCACCTACGGCACTACCTGCCGCACCACCCACACCTGCACCAATCGCAGAACCGGTCGAGCCGCCGAGCTGTTGGCCAACAACGGCGCCAAGAACCCCGCCTAATGCGCCGCCTACACCGGCTTCGGTGGTGCCACCGGCCGAGGCTACGCCACTGACCAGGCCAAGGGACAACAAGAGAATCGAGGTGAGCTTCATAAATGAGCCTCAAAGAGATGACGGCGCGATCCTGAGGCTGCAAGCGGTTGGTGACAATCGAAATCCGACGAGTAACACGAGTTGTACACAATTCTATAAGTTGTTGTTTTTGCTGGGGAACTTAATCGGTTTTTGCCGGTCTGTTAGCTAGTTCGGTGAGGCCGTTTTCGTAGGAAAACGGCCTTTTTTGTGGCCGCAGTTCAGAGGCGGGCTGCTTGAATGTGGGAGCGGGCTTGCCCGCGATTCAGGCACCGCGGGATGACGGTCAAACCGCGGCGATGCCATCGCGGGCAAGCCCGCTCCCACCACAAACGAACAAAAAGTGCTCAGCTGGCCTTGGCCATGATCAACGTCGACGGGCTGGCCGGCTCAAGGCAAATCGCCACAAACTTCGACGTAGGCGTATGGCTGCCATCGCCCGTGCTTTCCAGCGGCACCAGCGGGTTGACCTCCGGGTAGTACGCCGCGGCTTGCCCGGCAGGAATGTCGAAGGCCAGCAAGGTGAAGTTCTTCACCCTGCGCTCATGCTTGTCATCCCAGATCGATACGATATCGACCTTCTGCCCCGGCTTGAAGCCCAGGCGGATGATGTCGGCTTCATTGACGAACAGTACGTCACGCTGGCCCTTGACCCCACGGTAGCGGTCATCGAGACCATAGATGGTGGTGTTGTACTGATCGTGCGAACGCATCGATTGCAGGATCAGGTCCGGCAGTTTTCCGGTGGCGCGGGTACGGGCGTCCACCAGGTCTTGCGGCAGGACGTTGGGGCGGAAGTTGGCACGCCCGGACGGCGTATTCCACACTCGCGCACCGGCCGAGTTGCCCAGATAGAAGCCGCCTGGGTGCTCGATGCGGGTGTTGAAGTCCTTGAAGCCCGGGATGGTGTCGGCAATCAGGTCGCGAATGCGCCGGTAGTCGGCGACCACCCAGTTCCAGTCAATCGGGTGTGCGCCCAATGTGGCCGCCGCAATGCCGGCAATGATCGCGGGCTCCGAGCGCATGTGGTTCGACAGTGGCTGCAACTGGCCATTGGAGGCGTGGACCATGCTGAACGAGTCTTCCACCGTGACCGCCTGGGGGCCTTCGGCCTGGATATCGATGTCGGTACGGCCCAGGCATGGCAGGATCAGGGCTTCTTTGCCGTGCATCAGGTGGCTGCGGTTGAGCTTGGTGCTGATCTGTACGGTCAGCTCGCAATTGCGCAGCGCTTGCGCAGTGCGCGGGCTGTCTGGTGTCGCCTGGGCGAAGTTGCCGCCCAGGCCGATAAATACCTTGGCGCGGCCTTCAAGCATGGCGTGGATGGCTTCAACCACGTTGTGGCCGTTGTCACGGGGCACTTTGAACTGGAAACGGCGCTCAAGCGAATCGAGAAAGGCCACCGGCGGGCGTTCGTTGATGCCCATCGTGCGATCGCCCTGCACGTTGCTGTGGCCGCGTACCGGGCACAAGCCGGCGCCGGGGCGGCCGATATTGCCGCGCAACAGCATCAGGTTGGCGATTTCCTGAATGGTCTGCACCGAATGACGATGCTGGGTGATGCCCATCGCCCAGCACATGATCACGTTTTTACCCTTGAGGTACATGCGCGCGGCGCGTTCGATATCCACCAGGGTCAGGCCCGATTGCTCCACGATGTGATCCCACGAGGTGTCATCGAGGCTGGAGATGTAATCCAGAACGCCCGCCGTGTGTTCATTCAAAAAGGCGTGGTCGAATACCGCCGGCTCGCCTGCGGCCTGGGCATCGCGCTCCCATTGCAGCAAAAATTTGGCCATGCCGCGCAACAGGGCCATGTCGCCGCCCAGTGCCGGGCGCAAGTAGGCCGTGTTGGTCGGGCGGTCGCCGTTGGTGAGCATTTCCAGCGGGTGCTGCGGGTGCTGGAAGCGTTCCAGGCCGCGCTCCTTGAGCGGGTTGACGCACACCACCTGGGCGCCGCGTTTGACTGCTTCGCGCAGCGGTTCGAGCATGCGCGGGTGGTTGGTGCCGGGGTTTTGCCCCAATACGAAAATTGCATCCGCGTGCTCGAAATCATCGAACGTCACGGTGCCTTTACCCACCCCGATGCTTTGTGCCAACGCTACGCCGCTGGCCTCGTGGCACATGTTCGAGCAGTCCGGAAAGTTGTTGGTGCCAAATGCGCGCACAAACAATTGATACAAATACGCCGCTTCGTTGCTGGCCCGGCCCGAGGTGTAGAACTCGGCTTCGTTGGGGCTGGCCAGGTTGAGCAAGTGCCTGGCGATCAAGGCGAACGCCGCATCCCAACTGATGGGGGTGTAGCGGTCGGTTTCCGGGTCGTAGCTCATGGGCTCGGTCAGGCGGCCCTGGTATTCGAGCCAGTAATCGCTTTGCTCCAGCAGCGCGCTGACGCTGTGCTTGGCAAAAAACGCGGCATCGACGCGACGCTTGGTCGCTTCCCAGTTCACCGCCTTGGCGCCGTTTTCGCAGAACTTGACCAGGCCGCTTTCCGGCGAGTCGCCCCAGGCGCAGCCCGGGCAGTCGAAGCCGCCGTTCTGGTTGGTCTTGAGCATCATGCGCAGGTTTTTCAGCGCGTTGTCGCTGGTCAACCAGGCTTGCGCCACACTGATCAGCGCGCCCCAGCCACCGGCCGGGCCTTTGTAGGGCTTGTAGCGGGGAGTCGGGGTTTTATCGGCTTGATGGTGGATGCTCACGGTTGATTCTCCTGCGCGGGGCTGTAGACCCGTGGCGCGCTTTTTTGTGGCAGATGAATAAGGTTGAGGTTGTGCCGCCGCGCCCATTGCAGCGCCAGGCCGGTGGGCGAGGACAGGCTGATCAGGGTCTGGATGCCGGCGCGCAACACTTTTTGAATCAGTTCCAGGCTGCAACGGCTGGTGACGATTGCCGCGCCGCCGGCCAGGTCGATGTTTTGCCGCACCAGCGCGCCGATCAATTTATCCAGGGCGTTGTGCCGGCCGATGTCTTCGCGGCCCAGCAGCAACTGGCCCTGGCCATCCATATAAACGGCAGCGTGTACGGCACCGCAGTGCTGGCCCAGGGGTTGAAAGTCGCTGATACGCTGGCGCAGGCCTTCCAGCCACTGTGCCGGCGGCAAGGGCGCACCGGGCAAAACCTGCAGATCCGGCAAGGCCTGTTCCACCGCTTCCACGCCACACAGACCGCAACCGCTGGTGCCGGCCAGTTGGCGGCGTTGCTGCTTGAGGTTCCAGAACGCCCGGCTGGCGATTTCTACCTGGGCGTATTGCGCAGAGCCTGCACCGGTCAGTTTGAGGTCGTAGATTTCGCTGGGGTCTTGAATGATGCCGCTGCCCAGGCTGAAGCCGACGATAAAGTCTTCAAGGTCGGTCGGGGTGACCAGCATCACGGCCTGGCTGATGCCGTTATAGGCAATCGCCAGGGCGACCTCTTCAGCCAGTGCGGTTTGCGCACCACCGCTGTGGTCCAGGTTGACGTAGTCATAGCTCTGGCTGGCAGCAGGCGCGGACGCAGCAATGGCAGGCGCCGCGCACAGGGGGCGCTTGGCGTTCATAAGGCGATACCGACAATCAATTGAGCCTTAAGCCTAGGCGCGACACCGTGTCGCGTCTAATCGTCAGTGCTGATCTATTGATAGAGGGCGTCGATCATGAAGGGTTTGGCGATTTCGCATAGAACGCAAAACAGGCTTCGGCCAGGGCCGAGCGCGGGGCCTCGCGGCGCATGATCAAGCCCAGGCGGGCCAGGGTGCGGGCATCTTCAATGGGGTGCAGGCGCAGGTGCTCGGTCAGGGCTTCCAGGCCTCCTTCAAGGGGCATGACGGCGCAGCACAAGCCACCGTGGACAGCTTGTAACAGTTGATGAACGGCATCGGTTTGCAGCAGGGGTTGCGGTGTCAGGCCGCGGCTGTGGAAGTTGTGGTCGATGGACTGGCGAAAGTGCATGCCGCTGCTGAGCAGGGCCAGCGGCAGTGCGGTCAACGCCTCCCAGCTCAGGGGCGCTTCGCCAAAGCTGAAATACCGTTGGTCGTAAAGCAGGCCCATGCGGGTTTCTTCCAGGGCAAGGGCGTCGAAACGTTCATGGTCAAGGCGCTCCAGGTAGGAGACGCCCAGGTCCAACTGGTTACTGGCCAATTGTTCGAGGATTTGCCCGGAACTGAGTGCCGACAGTTCAAACCTCAGCTCGGGGTGTTGCTGGTGCAAGTGCTGCAACAAAGGCAGGGGGTCAAAACTGGACAGCGGTACAACTCCCAGGCGCAGGGTGCCGATAAGGTTGCCGCGACAGGCCGCGGCTTCGGCCTGCAAGCCGTCGTAGGCGGCCAGCACGGTGCGGGCCCAGGCCAGCACCCGCTCGCCGGGGGCGGTAAAGCTTTCGAAGCGCTGGCCGCGATTGACCAGTTGCAGGTCCAGTTCCTGCTCCAGGCTGCGCAAGCGCATGGACAGGGTGGGCTGGGTGATATGGCAACGGGCGGCGGCCTGGCCGAAATGCCGGGTTTCATCCAGGGCAATAAGGAATTTCAGCTGTTTGATGTCCATCGTCGCTCCGGGCGCATTTCAGTGCGCGATTCTAACGCGCTTGCTGGTGCCAATGATGGTCTACGCTCTGGGGTCTGGATCTTCCAACCCTAGGAGCGTGATGTATGAGTATTTTCAGCTTTGTGAAAGAAGCCGGCGAGAAACTGATCAACCTGCTGACACCGGGCAACGCCAATGCGGGTGAGGAACTCAAGAAGCATGTGCAGGAAGTGGGCCTGGGCAACCCCAACATCACCGCCACGGTGGACGGTGACAAAGTGACGGTCAGCGGTGAGGTGGCGACCCAGGAAGAGAAAGAAAAAATCATCCTGGCGGCGGGCAATATCGAAGGCGTGGCCAGTGTTGAAGACCAGATTACGGTCACAGGCCCGGCCGTTGTGGCTTCGCGTTTTGTGGTGGTGAAAAAGGGCGACACCCTGAGTGCCATTTCGCTGCAGGTGTACGGCAACGCCAACCAGTACAACAAGATTTTCGAAGCCAACAAGCCGCTGCTCAAGGACCCGAACAAAATCTACCCGGGTCAGACGCTGCGTATTCCTGAGTAACCCGACAGCACCCGGTGGGAGCGGGCTTGCTCGCGATGCAGACGCCGCAGTCATTCAGTTAGACCGCGCCGCTGCCATCGCGAGCAAGCCCGCTCCCACGGTTCAGGGGGTCACAGCCCTTCCAGCAACTCGCGATAGTCGCCCAGCGCGGCAAACTCCGCGGTGTCTTTCGGGCCTTTCTGGCTGTCGGGCTGTTTGACTGCCAGCAAGTGGGCCACGCCGAAATCACGGGCGCTGCGCAGTATCGGCAGGGTGTCGTCGATAAACAGGCTGCGGCCTGGGTCAAAGCCGATATCAGCTTGCAGGGCATCCCAGAACGCCGGGCTTTCCTTGGGGTAACCATAGTCGTGGGAGCTGATCAAACGCTCGAAATAGGGCGCCAGCTCGATACGCTCCATTTTCAGGGACAACGAATCACGGTGCGCATTGGTGATCATGATCACCCGCTTGCCGGCTTGTTTGATGGCCGCCAGAAAAGTATCGGCGTCGGGGCGCAGGGCAATCAGATGAGCGGTTTCGAGCTTGAGTTCGCGCACCGGGATTTTCAGCTCCTGGCTCCAGAAGTCCAGGCAGTACCACTTCAACTGGCCTGCGTTGCCCTCGAACAGCGGCGTCAGCTCCAGATCCGCCATCGCCCGGCTGATGCCATGCAACTCGGCATAGCGCTGGGGCAGGTGCTCCAGCCAGAAATGATTGTCGTAATGCAGGTCGAGCAGCGTGCCGTCCATGTCGAGCAGCACGGTATCGATGTCGCGCCAAGGTAAAACGGTCATGCAAAACTTCTCCCACAGGTAAAAATTTCCGACACAGACAATCGGAAAAGCCGGGGTATAGTACCCCGTTCATATTGAGGAGCCGCTATGCGCCAAAAACCCACCGTACTTGCCCGTGAAATTGTTGCCAGTAGCCGATTGTTTCGGGTCGAAGAAGTGCAGCTGCGCTTCTCCAATGGCGTTGAACGCACTTACGAACGGTTGGTGGGGCGCGGCAATGGCTATGGCGCTGTGATGATTGTGGCCATGATCGACGCGGAACACGCGATTCTGGTCGAAGAATATTGTGGCGGCACTGATGAATATGAAGTGTCGCTGCCCAAGGGCCTCATCGAGCCGGGCGAAGACGTGCTGGCCGCCGCCGAGCGCGAGCTGAAGGAAGAGGCCGGCTACGGTGCTCGCCAGCTTGAGCACTTGACCGAGCTGTCCCTGTCCCCCGGTTACATGAGCCAGAAGATCCAGGTGGTGCTGGCTACCGATCTTTACGAAGAGCATCTGGAGGGTGATGAACCTGAGCCGATGCGCGTTGATCGCGTGAATCTGCGTGAACTGTCGAGCCTGGTGCTTAACCCGCAATTCAGCGAAGGCCGAGCCCTGGCCGCGCTGTATCTGGCCCGCGATCTGCTGACCCAGCGTGGAGTGTTCCAGCCGTGAGCGGTTTGCCCCATCCCCTGCTTGAAGGCGTGATCAAACTGGCCCATGCCGCTGGCGACGCGATCCTGCCGTTCTGGCGTGCCGGCGTTGAAGTCACCGCCAAGGCCGATGATTCGCCGGTAACCGCCGCTGACCTGGCCGCCCATCATATTTTGCTCGATGGCCTGACCGCACTGGACCCGATCATCCCGGTGCTGTCGGAAGAAGACGCCAATATCGCGCAAAACGTGCGTGCCAGCTGGACGCGCTGGTGGCTGGTCGACCCGCTGGATGGCACCAAGGAATTTATTTCCGGCAGTGAAGAGTTCACCGTCAACATCGCGTTGATCGAGCAGGGTTGCGTGGTGTTTGGCGTGGTGTCGATGCCCACCAGTGGCCGTTGCTACTACGGTGGTGCAGGGTTGGGCGCGTGGCGTGCGGACGGTGATGCAGTGGTGCCCATCAGCGTGCGCAACTCGCCGCCTGCGGGTGAGGCGTTGACCGTGGTCGCCAGCCGCCGCCATTCCAGCCCAGAGCAGGAGCGTTTGCTGGCCGGGTTGAGTGAGCATCTGGGTGAATTGAAGTTGGTCAGTGTGGGCAGTTCGTTGAAGTTCTGTTTGCTGGCTGAAGGGGCGGCGGATTGTTATCCGCGCCTGGCCCCGACTTCGCAGTGGGACACGGCGGCGGCTCAGGGTGTGCTGGAAGGTGCCGGTGGTGTGGTGCTGCAACTGGATGGTGAACCGTTCAGTTATCCGGCCCGGGCGTCGTTGCTCAATGAATCGTTTTTGGCGTTGCCTGCAAAGGCGCCGTGGCGTGAGCAGCTGTTGGCATTGGCCAAAGTCAAAAGCCCCTCACCCTAACCCTCTCCCGGAGGGAGAGGGGACTGGCCGCGCGCGCGCTGAAAATCTCCACCATTTAGCCCCCTCTCCCTCGGGGAGAGGGCTGGGGTGAGGGGCTCTTGGGGCTTAGCGATGCAACACATACTGCCCGCTGAATTTCACCGCATCTTCCCCGCCTTGCGCATTGATCACCCGGGTGTCCAGGGTCAGCCGCGCCCGGCCGTGGCGTTTGTACATGGCTAAAAACTTGTTCCACGACCCATCATCCGGCGCATCACATACCGCAAT
The DNA here is from genome assembly GCF_900105835.1 of Pseudomonas fragi. Lineage (NCBI taxonomy): Bacteria > Pseudomonadati > Pseudomonadota > Gammaproteobacteria > Pseudomonadales > Pseudomonadaceae > Pseudomonas > Pseudomonas fragi. Next base: position 3,010,325 of record NZ_LT629783.1, on the reverse strand, counting down.
GGCGTCCTCGGTCACCGGCAGCGGGTAGCTGATATGACCTTCCTGAATCACGATATGCCCGTCTTCGATCCCCGCTTCGCGCAGGCTCAAATGCAGCCAGCCCCAGCCCGCCAGCACCGCCCCGCAATACAGGCTGCCACCGAACATGGTGCTCTTGTGGTTGATATTGGCTTCAAGCGGCAACTGCAGGCGCAACTGGCGGTCTTGCCAGCCCAGCACCTTGAGGCCCATTTCCCGGGTCAGCGGGATGTCGTGGTGAAGAACTGACTCCAGATAACGACTGTCGCGGTTCATGCTGCGGCCTCTTTAATCAAGTTCATCTGGGTGGGGATGGCTGGCGCTGTCGAAGTTCAGCCCGTGCTTGCGCAGTTTGTCGTGCAGGGTTTTGCGCGGCACACCCAGGGCCTCGGCCAGGCTGCGCATGGAACTGTGGGAGCGCTCAAGTTCGGCGGCAATCAGGCTTTTTTCAAAATGCTCGACCTGCTCGCTCAGGCCTCCCGAGACTTCATTACCTGCTGCGGGCAGGCCTTCAGCCGAGTTATCCAACGCCAGTTCAAGGCCAAGGGCAAAGCGCTCGGCGACGTTTTGCAATTCGCGCACGTTGCCCGGCCAGGTGTGGCGCAGCAGCAGTGCCCGCTGTGCCGGTTGCAGCACGTTAGGGGTCAGGTCGTGGCGCACGCTGGCTTCACCGGCGAAGTAATCGAACAGCATCAGCACGTCTTCACCCCGTTCACGCAGGGGGGCGATGCGCAGGGGCGCCACGTTGAGCCGGTAATACAGGTCCGCACGGAACCGGCCCTGATCGGCGGCCTGGCGCAGGTCTTCTTTGGTGGCGGCGATCACGCGGATATCCAGCGGGATCAGTTGATTGCCACCCAGGCGTTCGACCACGCGCTCTTGCAGCAAACGCAGTAATTTGACCTGCACATCCAGGCTCATGCTTTCGATTTCGTCGAGGAACAGGGTGCCGCCATTGGCAAATTCAAACTTGCCGATGCGCCGCTTTTGCGCGCCGGTAAAGGCGCCGGGCTCATGCCCGAACAGCTCGCTTTCAACCACGGACTCTGCCAGGGCCCCGGCATTGATCGCCACAAACGGACCGTGACGCCGCGCCGATAAATCATGCAGCGCGCGTGCAACCACTTCTTTGCCGGAGCCGGTCTCGCCGAGGATCAGCACATCGGCCTTGGTGGCTGCCAGCGCACCGATCTGTTCACGCAAGCGCAGCATGACCGGGGATACCCCCACCAGGCGCGTGCTCAGCAACTGGCGGTCACTCAACGCCAGGCGCAGGCTGCGGTTGTCCATGACCAGGGCGCGCAAGGCCAGGGCCCGGCGCACGCTGTCGAGCAGGGCATCGCTGGCAAAGGGCTTTTCAAGGAAATCATAGGCGCCGGCGCGCATGGCCTGCACTGCCAGCGGTACATCACCGTGACCGGTGATCAGCAGCACCGGCAGTTCCGGGTCCTGGCCATGCAGTTGCGCCAGCAGCTCAAGGCCGTCCATGCCCGGCATGCGGATATCACTGACCACCACCCCCGGCCAGTCCCGGCCGATGCGCTCGGCCAGGCCGTTGGCTTCGGCCAGCGGCAGCACGTTGAGGCCGGCCAGGTCCAGAGTCTGGTACAGGGCCTGGCGCAGGTGTGGGTCATCATCGATCAGGATGACCTGAACCCGTGGATCGATAGGCTGGCTCATGACCTGGAGTCCTCCGAAGCTTGCAAGCTCACGCCCGGCGCACCGGCGCGCAGCCGCAAGGTAATTAAAGCACCGCCTTCCTTGTGGTTGGCAAATAGCAATTCGCCGCCAAAGGCGCGGATCAGCGTGTCACAAATGGCCAGGCCAAGCCCCAGCCCCTGAGTGCGCGTTTTGGTGGTGTAGAACGGCTCTCCAGCACGGCCCAGAGCTTCCATGCAAAACCCCGGGCCGTTGTCGCGAATGTACACAGTGACGCCCTCCGGGGTGGATTGGGCACTTAGCCACAAGCGTCGCGGCGGGCCTTTTTCCGTCAGGGCGTCGAGGGCGTTGGCCAGCAGGTTGCCCAGCACCTGGCGCAGGCGGGTTTCCCCGGCTTCGACCCATAGCGTGGCGGCGGGCAAGTCACGGATCAGCTCGACCTCCATGCTGCGTCGGCGCTTGGCCAGCAATGCCAGGGCATCGTCCAGTGCCGGCTGCAAGGCGACGCTCTCCGGGGCATGGCGGTCGCGGCGGGCGAAGGCGCGCAAGTGGGCAATGATCGAAGACATGCGCCCGGTCAGTTCGTTGATCAGCTTGAGATTGCCGCGTGCGTCGTCGATACGTTGGTGGTCGAGCAGCACTTCGGCGTTTTCGGCATAACTGCGGATGGCCGCCAGCGGCTGGTTGAGTTCGTGGCTGATGCTGGCCGACATGGTGCCCAGCGCCGAGAGTTTGCCGGCCTGCACCAGATCGTCCTGGGCGCGCACCAGCTCCTGTTGTGCATGCTCACGTTCCAGCACCTCTTCACGCAGGCGCCGGTTAAGCCCTTCAAGGTCGCTGGTGCGCTCTGCCACACGCATTTCCAGAGTGCGGCGAGCCTTGGCTTCAAACGCGATGCGGTCCAGGTAGTGGCGCCGGCGCTGCATCATCAAGCCGATTAGCAGCATGACCACCAGCAAGGTGGCGCCACCGATGGCCAGCACCGTGCGCACCGAGCGGTCGATCAATGTGCGAGGGGCAAGAATATTCGCCTGCCAGCCCGTTTCGTCGATGGTTTGTGTCTGTACCAGCCAGGCACTGGGGTCGAGCGCCAGGGGCTTGGGGTCGCGGGTCGGGTAGGGGAGGATGGCGAAAATGGCCTGACGTTCTTCCTCAGACAGATCACGGGTGGACCTGAAGCGCCATTCAGGGCGCGAGGTGAGAATGACCACGCCATTGCTGTCGGTCAGTAACAGTTGTTCCGGTGTTTTGCCCCAGAGTCGCTCGGTATGGTCCAGGTCGACCTTGACCACCAGTACGCCAAGCTTTTGGTTGTCTACCTCAACCGGTGCGGCAAAGTAGTAGCCGCGTTTTCCGGAGGTAGTGCCCTGGCCGAAAAAGCGCCCGAGCTTGCCTTGCATCGCTTCGCTGAAATAGGGGCGGAAGGCGAAGTTGCGCCCGATAAAGCTGTCGCTTTTGTTCCAGTTCGAAGTCGCAATAGTGTCGCCATGAGCATCCACCAGGTACATGACTTCAGCGCCGGTCTGGCTGGTGATTTCGCTGAGTAACTGATTGGCTTTACTCAGGGCCTGCGGGCTTTCCGGGTCTGCCAGCAGCTCGCGCAGGTCAGGTAACTGGCCGAGAATCTGCGGCAGCACTTCATAGCGATGCAGCGTACCCAGCAGATTGGCGACATACAGGTCGAGGGTCTGGCGGTTTTGCCCGGCCAGCTCACTGCGATAATAGCGCTCGGCCAGGTGTTGCAGCGGCCACAACAAAGGTGCGAGGCATATCGCCAACAAGGCCAGGCTGCGCCAGCGGGGTCTGCGAGGAACGGAGGAGGTGGTGATCATCGGAAAGCTGCGCCGCAAGAGTACGTTGCAGTATACCCAACGAACCCTGTGGGAGCGGGCTTGCTCGCGATGCAAACGGCGCGGTTTGTCAGGCAGACCGCAGTGATGTCATCGCGAGCAAGCCCGCTCCCACAAGGGGATTGGCGTTAGTCTGGTTGCTCGGCCAGGCACGCGCTCAATGCAGCTTCCCAGTCGGGCTGGGTGACGCCCCATTCGCGGGCCAGCTTGCTGCAATCCAGGCGCGAGTTCTGTGGCCGTGCCGCAGGCGTCGGGTAGGCGCTGGCGGGGATGGGCTCCAGCGTTGCGCACGCCTTGCCTTGTGCCGTCAGGTGCCCGGCGATGGCCTGGGTAAAGCCAAACCAGGACGTTTCGCCACTGGCGGTCAGGTGATAGGTGCCCCATGCTGCGGCATCACCTGACTGCCAGCGCTCGATCAATGCCCGCGTGCTTTGGGCGATGGTGCCGGCCCAGGTCGGCGCGCCGATCTGATCTGCTACCACGCGTAGCTCTGAACGCTCCTGCAGCAAACGCTGCATGGTCAGCAGGAAGTTTTTACCGTGGGTCGAGTACACCCAACTGGTGCGCAGGATCAAGTGTTGGGCACCGCTCGCCGCGATGGCCAGCTCACCCGCCAGCTTGCTTTTGCCATACACGCCCAGCGGGTTGGTGGCGTCGTCTTCGGTATAGGGCGCAGGCTTGCGGCCATCGAACACGTAGTCGGTGGAGTAGTGAATCAAGGGGATGCCCAGGGCCGCCGCTTCTTCAGCAAACACGCCCGGGGCGATAGCATTGATCGCGAAGGCCAGTTCCGGCTCGTTTTCGGCCTGGTCCACGGCGGTGTGGGCTGCGGCAATGATGAGCAGGTCCGGCTTGTGCGCCCGCACCTGGGCACGGATTTGGTCGGGCTGGCTAAGGTCCAGTACATCGCGGCCCAGGACGATCAACTCGCCCAGGCCGGCAAGGTGCTTTTGCAGCTCAACGGCCACTTGACCGGTCTTGCCGCTGATCAGGATTTTCAAGGGGGTTTTGAAATCAGTCACGCGATCAGGTCCTTTGGTTCGGTGAAGCCCAGGCGCTGGCCCTGGTAGCTGCCGTCTTGCACACGCTGGCACCACTCCAGGTTGTCCAGATACCACTGCACGGTTTTGCGCAGGCCGGTGTCGAAGGTTTCTTCGGGTACCCAGCCCAGCTCGCGCTCGATTTTGCTGGCGTCAATCGCGTAGCGCTGGTCGTGGCCCGGGCGGTCCTGGACGAAGGTGATCAGGTCGGCAAACTGCGCCACGCCTGCCGGATGTGCGGGTGCCAGTTCTTCGAGCAGGGCACAGATGCTGCGCACCACGTCGATATTCTTCTGCTCGTTGTGGCCGCCGATGTTGTAGGTCTCGCCCACCACCCCTTCGGTCACCACTTTAAGCAGGGCGCGGGCGTGGTCCTCGACGAACAGCCAGTCACGCACTTGCAGGCCGTTGCCGTATACCGGCAGCGGTTTACCGGCCAGGGCGTTGAGGATCACCAGCGGGATCAGTTTTTCGGGGAAGTGGAACGGCCCGTAGTTGTTCGAGCAGTTGGTCAGCAGTACCGGCAACCCGTAGGTGCGGTTCCAGGCGCGGACCAGGTGGTCGGACGCTGCCTTGCTGGCCGAATACGGCGAGCTTGGCGCGTAGGGCGTGGTCTCGGTGAACAGGTCGTCGACGCCGTGCAGGTCGCCATACACTTCGTCGGTGGAAATATGGTGGAAGCGGAAGGCGCTTTTTTCCGGCTCGGGCAGGGTCAGCCAGTAGGCGCGGGCAGCTTCGAGCAGGCTGTAGGTACCGACGATATTGGTCTGGATAAAGTCCGACGGCCCGTCGATGGAACGGTCAACGTGGGACTCGGCCGCCAGGTGCATGATCGCCTGGGGCTGGAAACGCGCAATGATCGCGCTGACCGCCGCCTGATCGACGATATCAGCCTGCACGAACTCGTAGCGGGTATCGGTGGCAATGCCTTGCAGCGATTCCAGGTTACCGGCGTAGGTCAGCTTGTCGAGGTTGAGGACTTCGTGCCCGGTATTTTTGATCAGGTGACGGATCAACGCTGAACCAATAAAACCGGCGCCGCCGGTGACTAAAATGCGCATGTGGTGATTCCTTATTCCCTGAAGGCCTTTAAACATATGAGGCATAGCTTGTGGGGATGCGCCGGGGGGTGCAAGTGGGCGTTGTCGGGAACTTGTGTGCGAACCTGGAAATACAGATTTATATCGATATATTTTCGACTAAATATCATTTCTCATGAGTAAATGGATTTTATTGCCGATATTTATCGGCTATAAAGATGCTCGCCGTTGACGCAGTACTGAGCTGCGTCCACTGTCATGTTTTTTCGTACTCAACACCCAGACGCTTTCCAGGAGTCCAGATGACCACTTTGCACAGTTCGCCGCGCGCTGACGGCTTTCATATGCCTGCCGAATGGGCTGCGCAGACCCAAACCTGGATGATCTGGCCCGAGCGCCCGGATAACTGGCGCTTGGGCGGCAAGCCGGCCCAGGCGGCCCACGCCGCGGTGGCCAAAGCCATTGCGCGTTTTGAACCGGTCACTGTCGGTGTGTCCGCAGGCCAGTACGAAAATGCCCGCGCGCAACTCGATGTACCGAATATTCGGGTGGTCGAAATCTCCAGCGACGATGCCTGGGTACGTGACAGCGGCCCGACGTTCGTGATCAACCACAGCGGCGAAGTGCGCGGCGTAAACTGGGATTTCAATGCTTGGGGCGGTTTTGACGGCGGTTTGTACTTCCCGTGGAACCGTGACCAACAAGTGGGCAGCAAGGTGCTGGAAATCGAGCGTTGCCCGCGTTACTACACCGAAGGCTTTGTGCTTGAAGGCGGCTCGATCCACGTCGATGGCGAAGGCACGCTGATCACCACGGCCGAGTGCCTGATGAACCGCAACCGCAACCCGCATCTGTCACGGGAAGAAATCGAAGACGTACTGCGTTCGCACCTGGCCGTGGACAAGATCATCTGGCTGCCGGACGGCCTGTTCAACGACGAAACCGACGGCCATGTGGATAACTTCTGCTGCTACGTTGCGCCGGGTGAGGTGTTGCTGGCCTGGACCGACGACGAGCGAGACCCCAACTACGCGCGCTGCCATGCAGCGATGAATGTGCTGGCAACCAGCACTGACGCCAAGGGGCGGCCGTTCGTGGTACACAAAATGCCGATCCCGGGGCCGATGTATGCGACCCAGGAAGAGTGTGACGGTGTCGACAAGGTGGCGGGTAGCCAGGACCGTAATCCGACCGAGCGTCTGGCGGGTTCTTATGTGAACTTCCTGATCGTCAACGGCGGCATCATCGCGCCGAGCTTTGACGATCCGATGGATGCGCAGGCCAAGACCATCCTGCAGAAGATCTTCCCGCAGCACGAAGTGGTCATGGTGCCGGGTCGTGAATTGTTGCTGGGTGGCGGCAATATCCATTGCCTGACCCAGCAACAGCCTGCGCCGTACAAAATCTGACTGGTGTGGGAGCGGGCTTGCCCGCGATAAATGCGCTGCGGTCTGTCTGACATACCGCGGTGATTCAATCGCGAGCAAGCCCGCTCCCACAGGGTCGCTATTTGTTCAGAACTTGTACGTCCCCGTCATCACCAGGCTGCGCGGCTCGCCCGGCATGATCTGCGCCGCACTGGTGGCCGACGCATAGTAGTAACGGTCAGTCAGGTTGGTCAGCGCCCCGCTCACATCCCAGTCTTTTTCGCGATAACCCGCCAGCGCATCCCAGCGTCCGTAGCCCGGCAATATCACGGTGTTCTGGTTGTCGGCGTAACGCTGGCCCACCAGGGTCAGGCCCGTTTCGGCGTACCAGCCCATCTCCGGCTTCCAGGTAATAAACAGGCTGCCATTGTGCTTGGCCACGCCATTGATGCGTTTGCCCTCAAGCCCGTTGTTGTCCTTGACCACCGTTGCATCCTGCACACCCACGCCGCCGCGCATGTACCAGTTGCCGCCCAGCTTGCCGCTGGCGGTCAGTTCGATGCCGCGTGAGCGTTGCAGGCCGGAGAGCAGGGTGATGGTCGGGTCGTCCGGGTCCTTGGTGCGGCGGTTGTAGAGTTCCAGCTCGTACACCGCCAGGGTGGTGCTCAGACGGTCATCCAGCCAGTCGCTCTTTACGCCGATTTCCTTTTGCTTGGTCAGCTCCGGGCTCAGGTCGTTGGCGTTGCCTGCAGCACCCGGGGTGATGCCGATCAAGCCGCCGCCCACAGGGGAGAAGGTCTTGGTCCACGAGGCGTAGAACGAGTGGTTTTGCAGCGGCGTCCAGACCACACCAAGGCGCGGGCTGGTGCTGTGGCTTTTGCGTTCTTCGGTCGGGATCAAGGGCCTGAGATGGTTGGTGGTCTCGACGTTAAAGCGGTCGTAACGCAAGCCGGCCAGTACCTGCCATTGATCGTTGAGGCGAAGCTGATCCTGGATATACAGGCCCTGGCTCTCGACTTCGGTGTGGTTGTCGCTGGAAATTACCATCGGCCCGGTCGGGCGCAGGCTGCGATCGGGGTTGTACACATCTACGGGCGGTACGCCCCCGGCTTTGTAGAGCTTGGGGTCGCGGCGCTGGCTGCCGAGTTCCAGCCCGGTCAGCAGGCGGTGCTCCAGGCCGAACGTGTCAAAGCCACCTTCGATTTCGATGTTGTTGAAAATATTGCGGGTGGTCATGTCCTGCTGCCAGCTCTGGCGGTTGACCTTGTTGATTTTCGGGTCGTAGCCGGTCAGGTAGGTGTTTTCGAACTGGCTGTCGAGTTTGAACACGCCCAGGGTATGGCGCAGTTGCCAGTTATCGCTCAGTTCATAGCTCAGGCGCGAGCGCAGGTTCTGGACTTTATCGTCGATAAAATCGTTTTGCCCGCCGTAGGTGGTGCCACGGCTGACATCCGCCGGGCGCCCGTCGATGCTCGGAATGCCGCGATCCGGGGTGCGGTTGTAGCGGTTGTATTCGTATTGCACCAGCCAGTTCAGGTCGGGGGTGATTTGCCAGCTCATCGAGGGTGCAAACAGTTGGCGGTTACCGCTGACGTGATCGCGAAAGCTGTTTTTGTCTTCGTTGCCCATGTTCAGGCGCAGGCTGATGGTGTCACTCGGGTCGGTGCTGAGGTCGGCATACAGGCTGCGCAAATCCTCGCTGCCGCCCTGGGCCTGAACGCTCGACTGGCGACCGAACTGCGGCATTTTGCTGACGCGGTTGATGATCCCGCCCTGGCTACCGCGACCGTATAACACTGCCGCAGGGCCTTTGAGCACTTCGATGCGCTCGATGTTGTGCAGGTCGCGCACGTATTGGCTGTCGTCGCGAATGCCATCCAGGTAAAAGTCGTTGCTGGCGTCAAAACCGCGAATGCGCAGGCTGTCAAAGCGCGTGTCGGCCGTGCTGCTGACGTTGGGAATACCGCTCAGGGCTTCGCCAATGCTGTTGATCCCGTAATCGAGGACGTTAGCGGTTTTTACCGAGTCGATGGCTTGTGGCACATAGCGCGCCGGGGTTGAGGTGCGGGTGGCGGTGGTGACGTCCTTGACCCGTGGGTCATCTGCTTCGGCTTCGCTGGCGCTGATCGACAGTTCGGGAAGCACGGTGGCAGCGTTACTGAATCCGGCGTACAGCAAGGCACACAGCCCCAGATTCAAGGGCGTTAAACGGCGAGGGGAGAGCATGGTTGAGGGGTGTCCGGCAGTTGTAATAGTTGGTTATATTTTTAGGGCGCGAATGGTAATGGTTCTTGTTGCTTTATGTTAAGAATTACCAATTGAGACACCTGCAAATATGTATCTATTTATTTCTCAGCCCTGCAACCCTTGCCGCAGCTGATTCGCCCGGTTCACGCAACACACTAAAAGGCATACCGGCGTTTTTCCCCCGGCCGCGCAAGGCTAGGCTGGCATTCTGATTTTTTAATTTTCCGGAGCCAGTCATGACCCTTCCATCTGTCCTGCATTACATCTACGACCCCCTGTGCGGTTGGTGCTATGGCGCCAAGCCGCTTATCGAGGCAGCGCGGGGAGTTTTGCCGGTGGTGGCCCACGGCGGCGGAATGATGGCCGGCGCACAACGCCAGACGGTGTCGGCGCAATTGCGTGATTACGTGATGCCCCATGACCATCGCATTGCCCAATACACCGGGCAGCCCTTTGGCGAGTCGTACTTTGAGGGTTTGCTGCGCGACACCACGGCAGTATTCGATTCGGCGCCGCCGACCACCGCGGTGCTGGCCGCCGAGCAATTGGCTGGACGCGGCCTCGACATGCTGGGGCTGTTGCAAACGGCGCATTACGCAGAGGGCCGGCGGATTGCCGATAAAGAAGTGTTGCTGGCAGTGGCCGCCGAAATGGGCCTGGATGCCGATGACTTCCGCGCCGCTTACGCTGCGATAAGCGGCGAAGTGACGCAGGCGCACTTCAAGGCCAGCCGCCAATTGTTGTCACGGGTAGGCGGCCAGGGCTTTCCGACCGTACTACTTGAGCAGTCCGGGCAATACCGGGTGATCGATCTGGGGCCGTATATGGGCAAGCCCGAAGCCTTTGCAGCCTGGCTGCGCCAGCAGGAGGGCGTGCCCGCCGAAGGCGAAACCGTTTCCGCGCCAGCCTGCGGTCTGAGTGGTTGCCAGTAACAATTGCTGACATATCGGTCAGAACTTTCTCAAGTGACGGTAATTAACAAATTTTTCACGAAATTGACACCTCGCCTTCACGGCGGCTAGGATCCCTGCCAACGCCTGTGGCGATAAGCCATACACCAACTTTTCGAAAGACCTGCACAGTCTTCGTGCGGGTCTTTTTTGTTTATGTGAAGCAACCACCACTCAATGTTTCAGCTTGAATCCCACAGCGCGCTTCTATTCAGAAATAAGGAAAATAATATGTTGAACAAACGGATAGGTCTTCTCGCTCTGGGCGTACTGAGTGCTACCCAGGCAATGGCTAACGATCAAGCTGACGCAAAAGGTTTTGTAGAAGACAGCCACCTCAATGTACTGGCGCGCAACGCCTACATCAGCCGTGACTACAAAAACCACAAACAAGACAAAGCCGAATGGGGCCAGGGTTTCCTCGGTACCTTCACCTCGGGCTTCACCCAAGGCACCGTGGGCGTGGGTGTGGATGCTTTTGGCATCTACGCACTGCGTCTGGATGGCGGCCGTGGCAAAAGCGGCGCGGGCGGTATCGACTTCTTCAAGCAGGGCGCCAGCGGTAAAGCGGCTGACGACATCGCCAAGGCTGGCGCTGCGGTGAAAGTGCGTTTCTCCAACACGGTGCTCAAGTACGGCGACCAAATGCCGGCGCTGCCGGTGCTGATGTATGACAACTCGCGTCTGATGCCAGAAAGCTTCACCGGCACCCTGTTGACCTCCAAGGAAATCAACGGCCTGGAAATCAACGTCGGTCGCTTCACCGCAGAGTCGCGTAAAAGTGCTGAAGCACGCGACAGCGGCGACCTGAAGAGCATCAACGTGTTCGGCGGCAGCTACAAGTTCACCGACAACCTGTCGGCGTCCCTGTACGGCTCCGAAATGGAAGACGAGCTGAACAAGCAGTATGTGGGCGTGACCTACGCGATCCCGCTGCAAGACAAACAGTCCCTGACGTTTGACTTCAACGGCTACCGTACCCATGTCAAAGAAGACTACGCCCGTGACGTGCTGAAAGTGGACGGCCAGGACAACAAGATCTGGAGCCTGGCAAGCACCTACGCCTTTGGCGCACACACCGTGACCCTGGCGTACCAGAGCAGCACCGGCGAAATCGGCTACCCGTACGGCGGCTACCGCAACGCAGGCGGCGTGGGCGATGGCGGCAACACCATCCTGCTGGCCAACTCCTACTGGTCCGACTTCAACGCCAAGGACGAACGTTCGTGGCAGTTGGGTTATGGCTTCGACTTCGGTGCCGTTGGCATTCCGGGCCTGACCTACAACATCGCCTACGTTCGCGGTACCAACATCGACGACGGTTCCGACCGTGGCCGTGGTACCGAGCGCGAAATCTTCAACCAGGCCAAGTACGTCGTACAAAGCGGCCCCGTCAAGGACCTGAGCGTGCGTCTGCGTGGCTCGTGGTTGCGCGTATCCAACAACGCCAGCGACTACAACGTGGGCGGCAACGAAGTTCGCGTATTTGTTGATTACCCGATCAGCATTTTCTGATGCTACCCGCCTGCTAAACAGGCTGGACATCTGAACAAAAACGCCCCGACTGGTTCGGGGCGTTTTTTTTGGCCGCGATTAACCGCGGCGCAAGGGACGTATCCGGATGAAACCATCACTCACACTTGAGCTGGGCCTAGAACTAGTTGGCCATTAGCTGAAGTGCTTAAGATTATTCCCTTGAGATTATATTCCTTGGGTGGCATATTTTGAGCATGACATGGAACGTTGAGTACACCGACGAATTTGGCCACTGGTGGGAAAGGCTCAGTGAAAAGGAACAGGTCAGCGTGGCGGCCAGTGTCAAATTGCTAGAGCTGCTCGGGCCGGCCCTGCGCTTCCCCCATTGCAGCGATATCAAGGGTTCGCGGCATGGCAACCTTCGAGAGCTGCGTGTACAGCATGCGGGCCGCCCTTATAGGGTGCTTTATGCCTTTGACCCGCGTCGCTGCGCCTTGCTGTTGATTGGCGGTGACAAGACCGGCCATGACCGGTGGTATGAAGAGAACGTCCCTGTTGCACAAAGGCTTTACGACGTTCATTTACAAACACTGATTGAAGAGGGCCAGAATAATGGCTAAAAAATTTTCCGGGCTTGAAGCGCGCATGAGCCCAGAGGCGCGGGCGCAAGCCCAGGCTTTGTACGTCCAGCATTTACAAGAAATGCCATTGCATGAGCTGCGCAAAGCCCAGGCGCTCAGTCAGGAAACGCTGGCCAAAGCACTGAATATCAACCAGGCAGCCGTTTCTAAAATGGAGCGGCGTACGGACATGTATATCAGTACGCTGCGCAATTACATCCAGGCGATGGGCGGGGAACTGGAAATTATCGCGACCTTTCCGGATGGTCAGATCAAAATCGAAAACTTTGCTGAGTAGAAGTGATTACGTAAACTCTGCAGATCCTTCCCCGGCACACTCGTGCAACCAGCTTATAAACACCTGCAAGCGCTTGGGTACTACGCTGAGCGGCGGGTGCACGAGATAGTAATCGTAGTGGCCACACTGGCTGAAACCGCCAAAAGGCAGCACCAGTTCGCCGCGATCAATCCGTTTTTGCACCAGTTGCTGACGGCCGATGGCGATGCCTGCGTGGCTCATCGCTGCCGTGACACAGAGGTCCGAACGGTCGAAGGTCAGGGTGCGCTTGGGCAGTGCCGCGAGCAGGTGGTGCTGTTCGGCCCACAAGGTCCACTCGGCGTCATAGGCGGCATGGTCCCAGGCCAGGGAGTCGTGCAGGGTGGTGCAGTGGCTCAGGTTTTGCGGGTTCTCATACAGACGGTGACGCTGCGCATATTCCGGGCTGCACACCGGCGCCATTTGTTCGCGCATCAATCGATGGCTGGTCAGGCCGGGGAATTCGCCGTTGGCGTAGTACAGGGCCAAATCAATTTTGCGTGTGCGAAAGTCGACATTGTCATTGCCCACCCGCAGGTCCAGTGACACCAGCGGGTAGCGCTCGATAAAGTCCGCCAGCCGCGGCACCAGCCAGCATTGGGCCACCGACGGCCTGGCGTAGAGGGCTATTGAACCGGCAATTTCCGCCTCGGATGATTGCTCCAGTGCCTCGGACAATTCCCCCATTGCACTCTGCAAAATCTCGAAAATTCGTTCGCCTTCGTCAGTCAGGCTGACCTGGCGGGTAAGGCGCTGGAACAGTTTCATGTTCAACGCGGTTTCAAGCCGACTGATGCGATGGCTGACGGCGCTGGCGGTCAGGCACAGTTCCTGCGCCGCTCGGGCAAAACTTAGATGGCGGGCGGCCACCAGAAAGGTATGCAGATTGGCGAACTGGCTGCTGTTGAGCCGTGAGCTGATGCGGGGCGGAAGGTTAAGCACGGTGGTTTTCCCTCAAGCCAAAGGCCGGCTTCTGGCGGGATGTGGCGATGGGAGCATCTTGCCACATCCGCTTTGCGCCTGAATCAGCCCAGCAGCTCACGGCCCTTGGCCAGGTAGGCCTCCATTTCGTCGGCAGGCACCATATTGCCCCCCGTTGCCCAAACCAGATGGGTGGCATTTTGCATCGCTTGCGAGTCCAGCCCGGCGCGCGCCAGGTAGCCTTGCTGCTCGCCCTGCACCCGGGCAATCCCGGGTACACCTGCCAGTGCCGAAGGCTCAAGGCGCATGCCTTCGCTGCGTTCCATCAGGGCCAGCAGGCTGTACATTTCTTCGTCGCTGACGGTGTAGAAACCGTCGAGCAGACGCTGCATGGCCTTGCCGACAAAACCCGATGCACGGCCGACCGCCAGACCGTCTGCTGCCGTGACATTATCGATGCCGAAATCCTGCACGCTGACCTCATCATGCAGCCCGGTGTACACACCCAGCATCATGCACGGTGAATGAGTGGGTTCGGCGAAGATGCAGTGCACCGCGTCACCGAAGGCCAGCTTGAGGCCGAAAGCCACGCCGCCGGGCGCGCCACCCACACCGCAGGGCAGGTATACAAACAGCGGATGTTGCGTATCCACGCTGATTTGCGCTGCGGCCAGTTGTTGCTTCAAACGCTCGCCGGCCACGGCGTAACCGAGGAACAGATTGACCGAGTTTTCATCGTCGACAAAATGACAGGCCGGGTCGGACTCTGCCTGCTGGCGACCCTGGGCCACGGCCACGCTGTAGTCACTTTCGTACTCGACCACGGTGACACCGTGGGAGCGCAGTTTGTCTTTCTTCCATTGCCGGGCGTCCGCCGACATATGCACGGTGACATCAAAGCCCAGCGCGGCGCCCATGATGCCGATCGACATGCCAAGGTTGCCGGTGGAGCCCACGGCGATCTTGTACTGGCCAAAAAAGGCCCGCGCCTTGTCGCTGTGCAGCAGCGCGTAGTCGTCATCGAGGGTCAGCAGGCCACCGGCCAGGGCCAGGTCTTCGGCATGCTTGAGCACTTCATAAATACCGCCACGCGCCTTGATCGAACCCGAAATCGGCAGATGGCTATCGCGCTTGAGCCACAGTGCGCCGGTCAACGGCTGGCTGTAGCGCTCGGCGAGCAAGGGCTGCAGGTGGGTGAGCGGGACAATGTCCGACTCGATAATGCCGCCACTGCCTGCGGTTTCCGGGAAGGCATGCTCAAGAAAAGAGGCAAAGCGCGCCAGGCGGGCGCTGGCATCGGCGACGTCGGCAGCGCTCAGCCCTACATCGCCCAGCGCCTGCGCGACCGGTGCCACGCCAGGGTTGAACCAGGTGGTCTCTTGCAGTGCGACCAGCTCGCGAATCAGCGGGTAACTGGCGCACCAGCTTTCAAGTGTTCTGCCCAAAATCATGACGGGGTCCCTTTAAACGTTAAGGCGGAAAATACCGGTTCAATCAAACAAAGCGCGACAGCAGCAGGGTCAGGCCCAGAGCGATCGTCGACGCCAGTACGGTGGCCGTGGTGAAGGTTTTCAAGGCGTCGGTCAGTGATACGCCCAGGTACTCCTTGACTACCCAGAAGGCCGAATCCGTAACGTGGGTCCAGCCCATTGCCCCGGCACCGATGGCAATACAGATGATTTCTTTGCTCACCGTTGGGTGCGCGCCCAGCATGGGTAACACCATACCTGCGGCGCTGATCATTGCCACCGTTGCCGAGCCGACGGCGAAGTGCATCAAACCGGCCACCAGCCATGCCAGCACGATGGGGTTCATGTTCAGTTGGGTCAACGAGGCGGACAGCGCATTGCCCACGCCGCTGTCGATCAGGATGCCGTTGAATGCGCCACCGGCGCCGATAATCAACAGGATGCCGGCCAGTGGCGGAAAACTCTTTTGCGTGTAGGCGAGCAAGTCGGCCATCGACAGGCCGCGGCGCAAACCCAGCGCCCAGTAGGCAAACACCACGGCAATCGACAGGGCGATCAGGGGCGTGCCCAGAAACGAAATCACGCTGAATGCCGTGGAATCATGGGGCAGGCCGGCAGCGAAACTTTTACCGACCATCAACAGCAACGGCAGGGCGATGGTCAGCAGAGTGATGCCAAGGCCCGGCAAGTCACGGCTTTGGCTGTCTTCACAGTGCTCGTTCAAAAACGCTTCCTGAGTGGCCGGTGCCTCGGGCTTGCACACCAGCTTGACCCACAGCGGCCCGGCAATCATGGCGGTCGGCAGCGCGACAATCAGGCCATACATGATCACTTTGCCGACATCGGCGCCCAGCATCCCGGTGATCGCCATCGCGGCAGGGTGTGGCGGCAGCATGCAATGCACGGCCATCAGTGACACGGCCAGCGGTACGCCCAGGTACAGCAGATTGATTTTGGTTTCTTTGGCGACCACATAGATCAGCGGAATCAGCAGCACGAAGCCCACTTCGAAAAACACCGGGATGCCGGCAATAAAGCCGACCAGCATCATGGCCCACGAGGCCCGTTCCTTGCCCAGGGCGCGCAACAGCGCCTGTGCGATGCGCTCCGCGCCGCCGGACTCCTCCAGCATCTTGCCCAGAATCCCGCCCAGGCCAATGATCGTGGCCAGAAACCCGAGGGTTCCGCCAACACCGGCTTCATACGACGAAGCAATTTTTATCAGTGGCATGCCCGACCCGATCCCCACCACAAAGCTCGCTGCGGTCAGGGCCAGAAAGGCATGAACGCGGACTTTGACGATAAGAAAAACGATCAGGGCGATGGCGCAAAACAACACCAACAATAGAGTGGGACCGCTGTGCATGGAGAGTGCTCCGGGAGGCGCTTTTATTGTTGAAATAAGTGATCGACGTCACTTTGCTTCCGGTAATTAGAGGTCACATCTGCGAGGGCTGACAAAGGATGGTTTTTCACGGTACAGATGATGTGGGGTCATCTGTCGGGGGATTTGCGGGAACGAGCAGGCTCGCTCCCGCAATAGCGGCTGCGGTCAGAAATCCCAGCGGGTGGTCAGCATAAAGTTGCGCGGCTCGCCGTAAATCGCCGAGTTATAGAAGCCGATGTTGGTGTAGTAGTACTTGTCGAACACGTTGTTGACGTTGAGCGTGGTCGACAGGTTTTCCGTGAACTGGTAACGGGTCATCAAGTCCACCACCCAGTAGGGTTTTTGCGAGAAGTCTTCGTACCGGTCCTTGGGGCTGTTGTACATCTCCTGCCAGGACGTGCTCTGCCAGCGTGCGCCACCGCCCACCGAGACTTTGTTCAGATCGCCCTTGAGTTTGTAGATGGTGTAGAAGCTCAGTTGATCTTCGGGCTCGAAGGTCGAGATTTTCTTGCCGGTATCATCGCGCACCACCTTGTGCGTGTACCCCGCCTGCAGGCTCCAGCCCGGGCTCAGCTCACCGGAAATTTCCAGCTCGTAGCCCTTGGTTTTCGCGGCGGTGCCCTTGAAGGCGTAGTTGGGCGGGGTGGGTTGCAGGTTGTTCCAGGCGTCGTCGGGGATGGGCCGGTTGCTTTCCTTGACCTCGAAGTACGCCAGGCTGGCGTTCAGGCGGCCATCGAAAAATTCGCTCTTGAGGCCGATTTCATAGTTTTCGCCCTCGTCCGGGTCAATCAGCTTGCTGTTGCGGTCGAGGTTGTAGAACTCCTGCGGCATAAACACGTCGGTGTAGCTGGCGTAGGCAGTGAGGTAGTCGGTCAGGTCATAGGTGATGCCGGCGTAGGGAATCAGGCGCCCCGATTCACGATAGGTATTGGTGGTACCGGTCAGGGTGTAGTCGACCACCCGGCCACCCAGAAACACTTTCAAATCATCAGTGACATTCAGGCGGGTCGTGGCGTACATGCCGGTCTGGCGCACGGTGTCGTCGTTGATTTGTGATGCATTGCCCCAGTCGGGCTTGGCCAGATGCCCGTCCCAGTTGAAGTAATCGACCAGGTTGGGTTGGGCGAAGGTCACGTCCCAGTAGCCTTTGCCTTTCCAGTTGGCGGTGCTGATCGAGCCGCCCAGGACCAGGTCATGCTCACGGCCGAGGAATTCGTAAGGGCCGCTGACATACAGGTCGGCCGCGTCGCTGGTGGTATCGCCCTTGTAGCGCTGAGCGTTGATTTTGGCAGTGCCGTCGGCCGCCGGCTGGTTGAACTGGATGGCACCCAGCTGGGCATCGTAGCCATTGAGCTTGTGATCCAGTTGCAGCTTGGCCACCCAGCCGCTGCCCAGGTCCTGTTCAAGGGTGGCAAAGACGGTGCGGGTGTATTGCTGCCAGCTGCTCCAGTCGGTGGCGTTGCTGAACGAGCGTTTGGCGCTGTTGATCTCGCCCGCGTAGTTGTACAGCGGGAAGCTTCCCGACCAGGTCGAGCCCTGGGGTTTGTTGTCCTGATAATCGGCGCCCACGGTGAGCAGGGTGTCGGGCGTGAGGTCGACTTCGAGGATGCCGTAGAACACCGAGGTCTGGTTGGAATAGCGGTCGATATACGACTGCCTGTCCTGATAGGCCGCTACTGCACGGCCGCGCACATTGCCGCTTTCGGTCAGCGGGCCGCTGACGTCCACTTCAGTGCGATAGCTGTCCCACGAGCCCGCGCCTGTGGTGATATGGCCGTGAAAATCGCTGGTGGGCTTCTTGCGCACCAGGTTGATGGTGCCGCCCAGGGAGCCTGCGCCGCTGAGCAGGCCCGAGGCGCCCTTGAGTACCTCGATGCGGTCATAGATCGCCATGTCGCTCAGGGTGTTGCCCGCCGAATAGGCAACGTTACGCACGGCAGAAGGAATGCCGTCGTACTGGAAGTTGTTGATCGAGAAACCGCGCGAGTAGTAGTTGGTGCGGTCGGTGTCATAGGCCGAGACGGTAATGCCCGGGGTATGGCGCATCACGTCGTCGACATTGTCGAGGGCGAAGTCATCCATGTGCTGGCGGGTGACCACGCTGATCGACTGGGGTGTTTCGCGGGGTGTCAGCACCAGGCGGGTAGCGGTGGCAATGGCGCCCGGGGTGTAGGAACCGGTACCTTCGGTGACGGTGCCCAGCTGGTTGGTGATCACCTGGGTGGCCCCCAGCTCCAGAGCATCTGCAGTGCCGCTGGCGACCAGTACATAACCGCCATTGCTCTGGCGCTCAGCTTGCAAGCCGCTGTTGGCGAGCAGGCGGTCCAGGCCTTCCTCGATGCTGTATGAACCTTCGAGCCCGGCGGTAGTTAGATTGCGGGCCTGTTCAGTGTCGAACGAAATGGTAACCCCCGCTTGCACGCCGAACTGGGTGAGGGCGCTGCCTAGAGGACCTGCGCCAATGCGATACACCGTCTGGCTTTGCGCCGACGCCTCGGTGGGCATCAGGGCAAAACCGTAGAGGCTGGCGAGGGACGCGCCCAATACCGCCAGGCGCACAGCGCGGGTTAATTGAGTGGTGGCAATGCGGCGAAGCGGGGGCATTGGGTGATCCTTGCGTTGTCATGGCAGAAATTCGCTGTGATCGCGACTTATGTCATTGACGGATGAGAATCAAAATCAGCAAGGTTAAAGGCCAAAGCATTTGCCCCTGCACTCAGGCCGGCTCGATGCTGGCCCAGTAGCGGGTCAGAAAACGCACCTTCACTGGTAGGGTTTTGCTCAGGTTTTCCAGGATTGTTTCAGTGTCATCGATACGAAAAGCCCCGGAGATGCGCAAGTCCGCCACCGCTGTCGCGCAGCGCAGAACCCCCGGGCGATAGCGGCCCAGCGCCTCGACAAAATCGCCCAGGCGCCAGTCGTCCACGCTCAACATGCCTTTTACCCAGGCCGTGGAGGCAAGGGGCAAACGCTCGACCACGCCGATGTCATCGCTGTCGAACGTCACTTGTTGCCCGGCCTCCAGGCGCAGGCACTGGTCGATGTGCCCGTATGGACGAATCTCGACGGCCGATTGCTCCACGCCGACCCGCGTTTGCCCGGGCAACTGCCGGACGCTGAAGCGGGTGCCGAGGGCGCGCACGCTGCCGTCTTCGGTGTGGACGATAAAGGGCCGCTGGCCTGGGTCCCTGGCGGTCTGCACCAGAATTTCGCCACGGTGCAGGCGGATCAGCCGCTGTTTTGCGTCGAAGTGGATATCCAGCGCCGTGTCGGTGTTCAGCTCCAGCTGCGAGCCATCGTCAAGGCGCAGCGAGCGCCGCTCACGGAAACCGGTGCGGTGTTCGGCAAGCATCGAGCGATAGGGCACCTGCCCGGCAGCCAGCCATGTCCCGCTGCCAACGGCCAGCAGCATGCCGAGTATTTTCAGCACGTCTCGGCGCTGGGCCCTGGCGGCATCCAGGCTGCTGAGGGCTGCTTTTGGCGCGATCATCGCCCATTGGCGTTGCAACTTTTCGACCCGGGCCCAGGCTGCGGCGTGTTGTGGGCTGGCTTTGAGCCACGTTTGCCAGGCGCGGGTGCGTGCCTCGTCGGCGCTGCCGTCGTTAAGCTGTACATACCAGGTGGCAGCGGCTTCAAGGGTCTTGAAGTCCAGGGCGGTGGGCATCAACTGTCGACCAGCAACAGGCAGCGGGTCATGGCGCGAATCAAATGATTCTTGACCGTGGTGACCGACACCACAAAGCGCTCAGCGGCGGCCACATAGGTCAAGCCTTCAAGCTGCACGGCCAGGAAAATATCCCGTGTGCGGGGCCCCAGCTCATCGAGCAGGCTGTCGATGGAAACCAGGGTTTCGATAATCGACAGGCGGACTTCGGGGGAAATATCCACAGGCTCGGGCTTGAGGGCCAATGCCTGCAGATAAGCCTGCTCGATGGTGCGGCGGCGCACCTTGTCGATCAACAGCGAACGGGCGATGGCGCTCAGATACCCGCGTGGCTCGCGGATGGGGGCGTCATGGCGTGCGGTCATCACCCGCAGGAACGTGTCCTGGGCCAGGTCGCAGGCATCCGCCGTATTGCCCAGGCGCGCGCGCAACCAGCCCTTTAGCCAACCGTTGTGCTCACTGTAGAGCTGCTGAAGAACTGAATGATCGAGCGCCGACATAAGGATGCGACCAAAATGTAATTGGTAATTGTTCGCATTATTGTGATGGCAGAGTGTTTATGCAAGAGGGTTTTATTGGGAGGGGGGCGGGCAGGGGCAGCACTGCTGGAAATTGATTCGTCCGAGTGCACAGCGTGTAACACAACTCTAAGCCGATCGTGTTTTTCTGTGTGTAGTGTGTGTATTTTTCGGTTGCACCATTTTTCAGTGGTGTGTAGCGTACACACAATGCGTGGTGATCAAATGCGAAGTCGTGAACTTATCGAGTTGCTGATGGCGGATGGGTGGTTTGAGATCGCGGTTAAAGGAAGTCACCATCAGTTCAAGCACCCAGCCAAAGCGGGTCGGGTAACGGTTCCGCATCCCAGGACAGAAATTGCCAAAGGGACGCTGCACAGCATTCTCAAATCCGCAGGTCTCAAAGGAGAGTTACGGTCATGAAATTTCCAGTGGTAATACATAAAGACGCAGATTCCGAATTCAGCGTAACGGTGCCTGATGTGCCGGGCTGTTTTTCTGCAGGGGCCACCTTTTCGCAAGCGCTGGATAACGTGCAGGAAGCATTGGCTTTGCATCTGGAAGGTATTGTTGCGGACGGCGGTGAGCTACCGCAGGGCAAGGACGTGGACGCCCATCTGGAGAATCCGGATTATGTCGGCGGTATATGGGCAATCGTTGACTTTGATTTGACGCCTTATCTCGGCAAGTCGGTTCGGTTCAATGCGTCTTTGCCAGAGAATCTGTTGCAGCGCATCGATGAACGAGTCAGCAGGGACCACCGCTATGCGTCCCGTTCAGGGTTTCTGGCAACAGCGGCATTGCGCGAGCTGAGCGTTCAGAACTTTTGATCGGTTCAAGAGCGTCACCATGTGGTGCTCTTCAGTCTTCTCCAAACCCCGAAAACAAAAAAGGCCCACCTTGCGGTGAGCCTCTTTCGGTATTGCGTATGGTGCCGGCACCAAGAGTCGAACTCGGGACCTACTGATTACAAGTCAGTTGCTCTACCAACTGAGCTATACCGGCGTTATGGGCGACGAGTATACCCGGATGTTTGAGCTTGTAAACCCCTGATAACAGACTATTTTCACGTTTCTGACCGGCGCTCGTCGAAGTACTGGCGCAAGTGCTCGACCGTGACCCGGACTTTGGCCGAATTGGCCAGTGGCGCTGCGTAGACCGCCCAGATATTGGCCTGCTGGCGATAGTCCTGAAGGATATGTACCAACTTGCCGTTTTCCAGGCTTTCGCGCACGTCCCACTGCGAGCGCAGCAGGATGCCACGTCCGTCGATCCCCCATTGGTGCACCACTTCGCCGTGGTTGGCCGACAGCGCGCCGGTAACTTTCACGCTTTCTTCGCCCTGCGGCCCTTGCAGGCGCCACAGCCCGAACGGGTGGTCGCGCTCCTTGATCACCAGGCATTCGTGGCCCGCCAGTTCCGCCAGGGTACGCGGCTCGCCGTGGCGTTGCAGGTACTCCGGGCTGGCGCAGAGCACGCGGGCGTTGTTGGCCAGCAGTTTGGCAATCAGGTTGGGCGCAATGTGGTCGCCGATGCGGATATCCAGGTCGTAGCCTTCTTCGATCAAGTCCACCAGGCGGTCGAACATGTCGAAGCGGATGTCCAGCGCTGGGTAGCGGTGCGACAGTTCTGATAGCGCGGGGCCAACATGGCGACGGCCTAATCCGAAACTGCTGACGACATGCAACTGCCCCCGGGGCTCCTGATGCAGCGCCGACACTTCGTCGCTCATTTGCTCCACGGCATCAAAGATATGCAAGGCCCAGTGGTAGACACGCTCGCCATCATCGGTGACGGCCACGCGACGGGTGGTGCGGTGCAGCAGGCGCACGCCAATGCTTTGCTCCAGCAGTTGGATGCGTTTGCTGACATACGCCGGGGACACCCCCAGCTCGCTGGCCGCGGCGGCAAAACTGGAGCGCCGGGCCACGACCACGAACACGCGCAGGTCGTCGAGATTCGGCAGATTGTTCACGAATCGTGTCTTATCCATCATCAGTTCGCCTGATTATCTTTGTATTGGCGCTTTATATCATGGGCCCACTTCTCCTCATCAAGAGTTCGCCCCATGAGCAAGACATTCAGAATTGCCGCCATCGCCGGTGACGGTATTGGTAACGAAGTACTGCCGGAAGGCCTGCGCGTTGTGGAAGCGGCGGCCAAAAAGTGGAACCTGGACCTGTCGATCGAGATCATCGAGTGGGCCAGTTGCGATTACTACGAGCGTCACGGGCAGATGATGCCGGACAACTGGTTCGAGCAGCTCAAGGGCTTCGACGCCATCTATTTTGGTGCCGTGGGCTGGCCCGAAAAGGTGCCGGATCACATCTCGCTGTGGGGTTCGTTGCTCAAGTTCCGTCGCGACTTCGATCAATATGTGAACATTCGCCCGGTGCGCCTGTTCCCTGGCGTGCCATGCCCGCTGGCGGGGCGTGAGCCCGGCGATATCGACTTTGTGGTGATCCGTGAAAACACCGAAGGTGAATATTCCTCGGTAGGCGGGCGGATGTTTGAAGGCACCGAAAACGAATTGGTCCTGCAAGAATCCGTATTTACCCGACGCGGCGTAGACCGGATTCTCAAGTACGCCTTTGAAGTGGCCAAGGAGCGCCCACGCAAGCACGTCACTTCGGCCACCAAGTCCAACGGTATTTCCATCAGCATGCCGTATTGGGACGAACGCACCGAAGCGATGGCGGCCAACTATCCACAGGTCAGCTGGGACAAGCAGCACATCGACATTCTGTGCGCCCGTTTCGTCCTGCAGCCCAACCGTTTTGATGTGGTAGTGGCCTCCAACCTGTTCGGCGACATTCTCTCCGACCTCGGCCCGGCCTGTGCGGGCACCATCGGCATTGCGCCATCGGCCAACCTCAACCCGGAACGCAACTTCCCGTCACTGTTTGAACCGGTACACGGTTCGGCACCGGATATTTACGGACAAAACATCGCCAACCCGATCGCGATGGTGTGGTCGGGTGCGCTGATGCTGGAATTTTTGGGCAAGGGTGATGAGCGTTATCAGGCCGCCCATGACGGGATCTTGCGTGCCATCGAAAATGTGATTGCCAGTGGTCCGAAAACACCGGATCTGGGTGGCACGGCATCGACTCAGGACGTCGGAAAAGCGATCGCCGCTGCACTGGCGTAACGTTCCGGCCGCGTAAGGCAAAAGCCGCGGAACAGACACTTGCAAGCCCGCTAAACCTCCCGAAAAACGGGGGTTTGGCGGGCTTTTTGGCGTGTTCAAAGATGAGTGGGGTATGGCGAAAATTCCTGCGGATCCAGTTGCAAAAGACCAAATCTCAGGGCATATTGTTAACCGAAAGATATGCGTTAACTGATAGTTAACGTTCGGGTTCAACGGCGTGAAAGGAGTCCTTAACAGCGGTAAGTGCTGACGTAGAACCGTGCAGTAAGAGAAAAAACTCTCTCTCTGGAGACTTAAATGTCCAATAACAATAAAAAAGATGTCTTTTTGATATCAACTAGCCTGATTGCTGTACTGGCCACCGTTGCAGGCCTTGCCTTCTTTCCGCAACAAGCCGAGACCACCGCCAACATGCTGTTCGAGTTGGCCTCCCGTACCTTTGGCACTTCGGTGCAGGTGTTCGTGTTTTGCTGCGCCCTGGTGGTGCTGTACATCGCGTTCAGCAAGTACGGCAACATCCGCCTGGGTAACGGCAAAGCCGAATACCCGACGGTCACCTGGGTGTTCATGTTTATCTGCGCGGGCATGGGCTCGTCGACCCTGTACTGGGGCGTGATGGAGTGGGCGTATTACTACCAGACGCCCGGTCTGAACATTGCCGCAGGCTCGCGAGAAGCGCTGGATTACAGCGTCAGTTATTCGTTCTTCCATTGGGGGATCAGTGCCTGGTCGTTGTACGCCTTGTCGTCTCTGGCGATGGCATATCACTTCCATGTGCGCAAAAAGAGCGGCCTGAGCCTGTCTTCCGTCATCGAAGCCGTCACCGGTTTCAAGGCCCAGGGGCCAGTAGGGCGGATCGTCGACCTGGTGTTTTTGCTGACCATGTTTGGCGCCCTGACCGTATCCCTGGTGCTCACCGCCTCCACCCTGACCCGCGGCCTGTCGGCGCTGACCGGCATGCCGGATACCTTCACCACCCAATTGATGGTGATCGGTGTGGTGGCGGTGGTGTTCTCGCTCAGTTCCTACATCGGTATTGCCAGTGGCATGCAGCGTCTGTCGAAGATGGTGTGTATCGGCGCGCTGGTGTTTGCCGGCGTGGTGCTGCTGGTTGGCCCCACGCAATTCATCATCAACAACACCGCCAATTCCATTGGCCTGATGATGCAGAACTACGTACACATGAGCCTGTTTACCGACCCGCAAGGTGATGGTGCCTTCACCCGCAACTGGACGGTTTTCTACTGGCTGTGGTGGGTTTCCTACGCACCGGGCGTGGCCATGTTTGTGACCCGTGTGTCCAAGGGCCGCAAGATGAAAGAAGTGGTCGCCGCGATGTTGATGGGCGGCAGTTTTGGCTGCTGGTTCTTCTTCGGCACGCTGGAAAGCTACAGCATGCACCAGTTCATGAGCGGGGCCATTGATGTGCCGCGCATCCTGACCGAGCAGGGCGGTGAAACGGCGGTGGAGATGCTGCTCAGTGCGCTGCCGTTCGGCCAGATCTTCCTGGGCGTTTACCTGTTCATCATGGCGGTGTTCTGCGCCTCGCACATGGACGCAGCGGCCTACGCCGTGGCCGCCACCAGTACCCGCAACATGCAGGAAGGCCAGGATCCGTCGCCGACTCACCGGTTGTTCTGGTGCATCGCCCTGACCCTGGTGCCGCTGGCCATGCTGTTTGCCAAGGTCTCGCTGTCGACAATGAAAACCGCCGTGGTGCTGACTGCCATTCCGTTCATGGTGATCCTGCTGACCAAGATCTACGGCTTCCTCAAATGGATGTTCGAGGACTACAGCGCCATGCCGGCTTATCTGATCGAGGAGGAAGCCGTATCTCGCGGTAACGACCTTGATTATGTGGCGGCGTTTGAAGTCGCAGCCCACAGCCCTGCACTCAAGGTCGAGGCGAAAGCGGTACCCGCAGCCCTGAGCTGATTGTTGTTGTGAACCACGCGCAGGCCCCGGCACTCCGGTGCCGGGACCTGAGCGGTTTTTTTTGCATGTCTTGTTAACCAGTGGTTGTCTGTAATTCACTGGTTACATAAAAACAGCCTGAAACAGGGCGACGTGCGGCCTGCCCCGCCCTCTGAATTGCCTGAGAGAGACCAGATGAACACTATCGTGAAATTGCCTGCCGACTTCTGCACCAATGCTGACGAAGCGCACACCATTCCCGCGTCCTACTACACCAATCAGAGCGTGTTCGAGCTGGAGAAGGAAAAGATCTTCGCCAACACCTGGATTTGTGTTGGTCACCGCAGCGAAGTTGCCAATAGCAACGACTACATCACCCGCGAAGTGATCGGCGAAAGCATCATCGTCGTGCGCGGTCGCGACAGTGTGCTGCGCGCGTTCTACAACGTATGCCCGCACCGTGGCCATCAGTTGCTGAGCGGCAGCGGCAAGGCCAAAAACGTGATCACCTGTCCGTACCACGCCTGGACCTTCAAGCTCGATGGCGAACTGGCCCACGCGCGCAACTGCGACAACGTGGTCAATTTCGACAAGGAAAACTCCAGCCTCGTGGCCCTGCGGGTCGAGGAATACGCCGGTTTCATCTACATCAACATGAACAACGAAGCCGGCACCGTGGAAGAGCAACT
The DNA here is from genome assembly GCF_900105835.1 of Pseudomonas fragi. Lineage (NCBI taxonomy): Bacteria > Pseudomonadati > Pseudomonadota > Gammaproteobacteria > Pseudomonadales > Pseudomonadaceae > Pseudomonas > Pseudomonas fragi. Next base: position 2,984,029 of record NZ_LT629783.1, on the reverse strand, counting down.
GCCGGGCCTGCAAGCCCGCCTGCGCGAAGCCTGCCCGGTGGTGGATGACCTGCACCTGGCGGCCCGTTTCGTCAGCGATACGCCGGCCAACTGGAAGTCCATCGTCGACAACTACCTGGAGTGTTACCACTGCGCCCCGGCCCACCCCGGCTTTGCCGATTCGGTGAGCGTCGACGAGTACTGGCACACCCTGCACGGCAACTGGTCGCTGCAATTCGGGCACGCCAAGTCGTCGGAAAAATCCTTCAAGTTCGATGAATCGATCAAAGATCCTTCCTTTAGCGGTTTCTGGGCCTGGCCGTGCACCATGTTCAACGCGCCACCGGGCGGCAACTTCATGACCGTGATCTACGAGTTCCCGGTCAGCGCTGGCGTGACCATGCAGCACTACGACATCTACTTCCTCAACAAGGACATCACCCCCGAGCAGCAGGCGCTGATCGAGTGGTACCGCGACGTGTTCCGCCCCGAAGACCTGCGTCTGGTCGAGAGCGTGCAGCGCGGCCTGCAATCGCGTGGTTATCGCGGCCAGGGCCGGATCATGGCCGACCGCACCCGCAGCGGCATGAGCGAGCACGGCATTGCGCACTTCCACAACCTGATCGCCGTCGCCCATCTGGACGACTGATCCCGATCACGCCGCAGTGTGCCTGCGGCGTTTTACCCCATAAAGAGGAGTGTCCTGCGTGCAGCTCAACGACCCCCAATTGTTTCGCCAACAGGCTTTTATCGATGGAGCCTGGGTGAATGCCGACAGCCGGCAAACCGTAGATGTCACCAACCCGGCCCAGGGCCAGTTGCTCGGCAATGTGCCGCTTATGGGTGGCAGCGAAGCGATTCGCGCCATCGAAGCCGCCGACGCCGCGTTGCCCGCCTGGCGCGAGCGCACGGCCAAGGACCGCGCACAGATCTTGCGCCGCTGGTTCGAGCTGATCCTGCAACACGAAGACGATCTGGCGCAGCTTATGACCCTGGAACAGGGCAAGCCGCTGCATGAAGCCGTGGGCGAGATTCGCTACGCCGCATCGTTTATCGAGTGGTTTGCCGAAGAGGGCAAGCGCATTTATGGCGACGTGATTCCATCGCCGTCTACCGACAAGCGCCTGCTGGTGATCAAGCAGGGCATCGGTGTCTGCGCTGCTATTACGCCGTGGAATTTCCCGGCGGCGATGATCACCCGCAAGGTCGCGCCGGCGCTGGCAGCCGGTTGCACTATTGTGGTCAAGCCGGCCAACGAAACACCGTTTTCGGCCCTGGCCCTGGCGGAACTGGCCCAGCGTGCAGGCATCCCGGCCGGTGTGCTGAATATTGTGACGGGCGATGCCCAGGCCATTGGCGCGCAGCTGACCGGCCACCCGCTGGTGCGCAAACTGAGCTTTACCGGCTCGACCCCGGTGGGTCGCCTGCTGATGAGCCAGTGCGCCGAGAGCATCAAGAAAGTCTCGCTGGAGCTGGGCGGCAACGCGCCGTTTATCGTGTTCGCCGACGCGGATATCGAGGCCGCCGTTGAGGGGGCCATCGCCGCCAAATATCGCAACGCCGGGCAAACCTGCGTGTGCGTCAACCGCTTCTATGTGCATGACGCGGTCTATGACCAGTTTGCCAGTAAATTCGCCGCCAAAGTCGCGCAGCTGAAGGTTGGCCATGGCAATGAAACCGGTGCGCAAATCGGCCCGCTGATCAGCCTCAAGGCCGTGGAAAAAGTGCGCCTGCTGATCGACGACGCCGTGAGCAAGGGCGCGACCCTGTTGCTGGGCGGCGGCGTGCACGCGCTGGGCGAGCAGTTCTTCGAACCCACCGTTCTGGGTGATATCCGCAAAGGCATGTTGCTGCTGGACGAGGAAATCTTCGGCCCGGTTGCGCCCCTGGTGCGCTTCCACAGCGACGCTGAAGTCGTGGCCCTGGCCAACGACACGTTGTACGGCCTGGCGGCCTACTTCTACAGCCGTGATATCGGCCACGTGTGGCACATCGCCGAGCAACTGGAATACGGCATGGTCGGCGTCAATACCGGGCTGATTTCCAACGAAGTCGCGCCGTTTGGCGGGGTCAAGCAATCCGGTCTGGGCCGCGAAGGTTCCAAATACGGGATCGAAGATTACCTGCAACTGAAATACCTGTGCCTGGCGGTCTGAGCCGACCGCACCGGGTCATGAATCAGGCGGTACGCGAGTGCCGCCCTTTAGCGCAGTAGAGGTTTTGCGATGGCCAACACATATCAAATGCTTGCCGCCCGTGTGATCGGGGTGGAGCAGGTGACGCCGCTGATCAAACGTTTCACCCTGGTACGTCAGGACGGCAAATTGCTGCCGGATTTCACCGGTGGCAGCCACATCATCGTGCAGATGAAAGACGCCGACGGCCGTCAGCACAGCAATGCCTATTCATTGATGAGCGACCCGCGCCAGACTGCCAGTTACCAGATTGGCGTGCGCCTTGAGGAGCAATCCAAAGGCGGCTCGGCCTTCATGCACCAGCAGGTCGAAGTCGGCACCGAGCTGATGATTTCCACACCCAACAACCTGTTTGCCATCGACCCCAAGGCCGGCCGGCATGTGTTGATTGCTGGTGGCATCGGCATTACCCCGTTCCTGTCGCAGGTTTATGAACTGCGCGACAGCGGCGCCGACTACCAGCTGCACTATGCCTTCCGCAGCCCCGAGCACGGTGCGTTCCAGGATGAACTCAGCGCCGGACCTCATGCCGACCGTACTCGGCTGTATGCCGACAGCCTGGGGCAGTCACTGAACCTGGTCGAACTGATGGGCGCGCTGGCCAGCGATGCGCACGTCTATGTCTGTGGCCCCAAACCGTTGATCGATGCGGTGATCGCCACCGGCAAGCAGTTGGGCCTGGCCGATGATCGCGTGCATTGGGAACAGTTCGCCGCCGCGCCCGTGACCGGCGGCGCTTTTACGCTGGTATTGGCCAAGTCCGGCCAGGAGCTGCGCGTCGAAGCAGGCATGAGCATTCTCAAGGCCATCGAAAAAGCCAATGTCGACGTTGAATGCCTGTGCCGCGAAGGCGTGTGTGGCACCTGCGAGACGCGCATCCTTGAGGGCGAAGCGGCGCACAATGATCAATATTTGAGCGATGACGAAAAGGCCGCCCAGCAAACCATGATGATCTGCGTGTCCCGTGCCCGGGGCGAGCGGCTGGTGCTGGACTTGTAATGCGCTTGGCGTGATCGCGCCGGGGGGCGACAGGGGTGTGTGTATAATCGCGACGCCCTGCGCCTTGCGTGATCACGGACTTGTCATGACTGAAGATAGCTTTGCCTTTCGCCTGAAGGAGCTGCTCGAACACCACAAAATGACCTTGCAAGCGGTCGGCACTGCCTTGGGCATTTCCCGTACGGCGGTGCATAAATGGACCCGTGGTGGCGAAATCGACTACAGCAATCTGCGCAAACTGGCTGACCTGTTCAAGGTCAACTGGGTGTGGCTGCGCTATGGCGAACAGGCGGTGCAGGACCTGCAGGGGGCGGCCTCGGTGGAGCTGCCGATGACCGATGTGCGCCGCAAGTACATCGCCGACATCATGGAAAGCGAAGCACGCATGACCCTGGCGCAAGAGAACGCCGGGATCGTGACGTGGGAGTGGAACCTGATCACCGACGAGGTGTTCTACTCGGCCAACGTCGAGCGGGTGTACGGCTGGCAGGTCAACAGCAACGACGATTTCTGGCCCCATGTACTGCCTGAAGACAAGGTGGTCATGAATGCGCTCTACGACGAGTGCTTCGCCAACAACACGCCCTATGAATACGACTTCCGGATATTTCGCCCCGATGGCGAGATGCGCTGGATTTCGTCGCGGGCCATGCCGCTGAACGACAGCGCCGGGCGCCCGGTGAAAATGATCGGCATCAGCATGGACAACACCGCCCGTAAAACCGCCGAACAAGCCTTGCGCAAAAGCGAAGAAGCCTTCCGCGCGCTGTTCGAACTGGCCTGCGGCGCCATTGCCTATGTGGACCTGGACGGCAGCTGGCGTCGGGTCAACGACAGCCTGTGCCAGTTGCTCGGTTACAGCGAGCAGGAGCTGCGCCAGCTGACCTTCCAGGACCTTACCCACCCCGATGACCTGCAGGCCAACCTGGAGCAGTTGCAGCTATTGCTCGAGGGCAAGATCAGCAACTACGACCTGGAAAAGCGCCTGCGCTGCAAGGACGGGCATTTTATCTGGACCCATGTGCGCACCTCGTTGCAGCGCAACTCCCAGGACGACAGCCCCGAGCACCTGATCAGCGTGATCGACGACATCACTCGCGAACGCGCCGAACGCCAGGCCTTGCTGGCGCGCATCGAAGAGCTGGAACGTTTGCTTCAGGGGGTATGACTTTGCTCATGTGGGAGCGGGCTTGCTCGCGATGGGATCGCTGTGGTTTACCTGACAGACCGCAGCGCCTGAATCGCGAGCAAGCCCGCTCCCACAACAAGCCCGCTCCCACAGGGGCGTGGGGATTTAGAGGGCAAACCCCAGCTCAAACAGGGTGCCGCTGTCATTGCTGATCACCCGCACCTGCCCGCCATGCAATTGCATGATCGACTGCACGATCGCCAGCCCCAGACCGCCCGAATCCCCCGGCTGGGCCCGCGACGGGTCGACCCGGTAAAAGCGGTCGAACAGCCTGTCGATATGCTGCGGGTCAATCGGCTGGCCGAGGTTGTGCACGCCGATCCAGCACATTCCCGCCTCATCGTGCCGCTGCAGGCTCACGGTTGAACCCGCCCGGGCATGGCGCACGGCATTGGCCAGCAGGTTGCCCAGTGCCCGTTGCAGCAGTTGCTGATCCACCGTTAACGGCCCGCGCAGCTGATTTTCCAGCAGCAAGCCGCGATCCTCGGCCAGCGCCTCGAAGTAATCACACAGCCCGTCACCCACTTCGCCAAGGTCCAGGGTTTGCAGCTGCAACGGGCGCTGCCCGTGCTCGGCACGGGCGAGGAACATCAGGTTTTCAGCCATGCGGTTGAGCCGTTCATATTCCTCGATATTCGATGCCAGAACCTCCTGGTACTCAGCCGCGCTGCGTTGCTGGTTCAGGGCCAGGCTGTTGCTGCCCAGCAGGTTGTGCAGCGGCGTGCGGATTTCATGGGCCAGGTCGGCGGAAAACTGCGACAGCCGGGCAAAGCTGTCTTCCAGCCGCGCGAGCATGGCGTTGAGGGCCAGCACCGGCTCCTTGAGCTCGCTGGGCATGGTTTCGGTGGGCATACGCCGGTCAAGGCTGCGCGGGTCGATATGGCGCATGGCCTGGGCCAGTTCGCGCAGCGGCGTGAGGCCACGGCGCAACAGCAGCAAGCCCAGGCCGAAGGCCAGCAAGGTGCCCAGCCCGGCGGCCATGTACAAGCGCATGCGGTAACTGGCGAGCATTTGCTCACGCTCATCCAGGCGCTTGCCTACGGTCACGCTGAGGATTTCATTGGCCGGGCCACGGGCCATGCCGGCGAGCAATACGGTCGCGTCCACGGTCTTGATATCGGCGCGCTGCGGCGCCCGGTCCTGGGCGATGGGTGGCAAGTCCGGCAAGGCTTGTTGGTGGGGGTTGATGGCGATGAGCGGGCTGCCATCGGCACGCTTGACCAGCAGCACGCTGTCCAGGTTGCCGAGCATGTTCTGGTACAGGCGTGGGCGCTCTTGCAGGGCTTCGAGGCTGTCACTGTCATGCAGCAGGGCGCGCACTTGTTCAAGGCGCCCGAGCAGGGCCTGATCGTCGCGAAAGGTCAATTCTGCAGCCAGTGAGCGGTACAGGAACACCCCCACCGCACTCAGCACCAGCGCACAGGTCAGGGCAATCGCCAGCGCCAGACGCCAGGCGATGGATTTACTCATCGGGCGCTTCCAGTTGATAACCCACACCGCGCACGGTGTGGATCAGCTTGGGCATGTAGGGGTCGTCGATCTTGGCCCGCAGGCGGCGCACGGCGACTTCGACCATATTGGTGTCACTGTCGAAATTGAGGTTCCACACCTGCGAAGCGATCAGGGTACGGGACAGCACTTCGCCCTGGCGGCTGGCCAGCAGTTGCAGCAGGGCGAATTCCTTGTTGGTCAGGCTGATGCGCTGGCCACCCCGGCTGACGCGGCGGCGCAGCACGTCGATTTCAAGATCGGCGATGGCATACGACTCGGCCTCGCGCAGGGGGCCGCGGCGCAGCAAGGTGCGGACCCGGGCGAGCAACTCGGCAAAGGCGAAGGGTTTGAGCAGGTAGTCGTCGGCGCCCAGCTCCAGGCCGCGCACGCGGTCTTCGATGGCGTCCCTGGCGGTCAGGAACAGTACTGGCGTGGCGCCGCGCTGGCGAATCAGTTGCAGCAATTGCCAGCCATTGAGCCCCGGCAGCATGACGTCGAGGATGATCAGGTCGTATTCCTGCTGCTCGATAAAGTAACGCCCGTCCAGGCCGTTCAGCGCCACATCCACGGCAAACCCGGACTCCCTGAGGCCCTTGGCCAGGAAGTCGGCCGTCTTGGCTTCGTCTTCAACCACTAACAAACGCATCGCACACCTCGATCAATCGTCTGCACAGGCTAGGCGCCTTCGGCGGTGTTGCCTATTACAAACTTGTAATGCAACTGACGGGGTTCTGACGAAGGTCGCAGGTTACGGTGGCCCCATTCGTACAGGAGCTTGCCCATGATGCTGAAAACCTTGTTGCTGTGGACTGCCGTTGGCGTTGCCGGCGCGGCCCAGGCGGCGCCGAATCTGGCGCGCCATGCCGATCTGGACCTGGCCACCGCCCGCCAGTTGGCCGACGCGACCCTCAAGCACTGCACCGGGGCGCTGAGCGTGCTCGACCGCGGTGGCAACGTGCTGATGGCGCAGCGCCCGGAAGGCGTTGGCCCGCACAACCTGCTGGCGAGCCAGCGCAAGGCCTATACCGCGCTGTCGACCAAAACCCCGACCCGCCTGTTTGCCGAGCGTGCGCGTAACAACCCCGAGGCCGCCAATCTCAACTCCATCGCCGAGCTGTTGCTGTTGGGCGGCGGTGTGCCGTTATTCGCCGAAGGGGAACTGGTGGGCGCGCTGGGCGTGGCCGGGGCGGGCGGTGCTGAGCAGGACGAAGCCTGCGCGATCAAGGCTGCCGGGCAAGTTGGCCTGACCATTCAACATTGATTACTTTTTAACCACTGAGGAATATCCATGAAATCGTTGCGAATCACCCTGGCGGCGTTGAGTCTGAGTGCGGTGTCGAGCCTGGCAATGGCGGCGGGTAACCCGTTGAGCGTGCATGTGCTCAACCTGGAAAATGGTCTGCCGTCCCCGGGCGTCAACGTGACCCTGGAAAAACACGTAGGCAAAGACTGGCAGCCGCTGGCCCAGGGCGTGACCAATGAACAGGGACGTATCGGCGAACTGTTCCCGGGCAAGCAGGCGTTTGAAGCGGGGGAGTACCGGGTGGTGTTCAAGACCGGCGAGTACTTCAAGAAGGTGGGCCGCGATACGTTTTTCCCGGAAATTCCGGTGATTTTTGAAGTGAAGAATGTGGATCAGCATTACCACATCCCGTTGTTGCTCAGCCCTTATGGGTTCTCGACGTATCGCGGTTCGTAGGCCTGCAAAAACCTGTGTGGGAGCGGGCTTGCTCGCGATTCAGGCGCTGCGGTTTTTCAGGTAAACCACGGCGATCCCATCGCGGGCAAGCCCGCTCCCACAACAAGCCTGCTCTCACAGAGTTATCCACAGCGCTGCGCAAGCACCATCAAGTTGCGCGGCGTCAGCTGGCTGTCGCAAAACTCGCCGACCTGTACCTCGTAGCCGTTTTCTTGCAGGTACAGCGCCCGGTCGAGCACCAACCACAGCTCCAGCGGGCGGCGAAACAGGCCGCGCACCAACTCCAGGTTGCGCACCTGCGCCAAGCGCTCCCGGCCTGCCGCTTCCAGTGCTGGCCAGTCTTCGTCGCCGCTTGTGGATAAGTTCTTCAGCGTCGCCAACCCCTCGCAATACTCGGCAAACGGTTTGCCCAGCCAGGCACTCGGCAGCGAGGGTGTGGATAAGTATTCGTCGCACTGACGATGCTGGCGTTGCCACAAATCAAAACCCAAACGCCGTGCCATCGACTCGTCGCGCTGGCGCCGCACGCGGCTGCCGGCGGTCACGGTTTCGCTCATGGGCAGGCTCAGGTCTTCCAGTGACAACTGCAGGTGCGAAGCCTTGGCCACTGTGGATAACGCTTGATAGTGCGTCGCGCTGATGCGGTTGTAGCAGCAGGGTGACACGGCAAGTTGTCCACAGCCTGCCGCCGTGGCCAACTGCAGCAGGCGCACATGCAGATCGCCGCAGGCGTGCAGCGCCACGGGGGTCATGTGGGCGGTGAGCTGCATGGCCGTGTCGGGGGCGAGTACGTCCTGTTGCACATGCCGGGCGGGCAAGTGATGGCGCTGGCTCAGTTGCTCCCCGGCCTCGATCAGGGCCGGGTCGTATTCCAGGCACGTCAGCTGCTGGTCGGTGCTCAACAACCGTCGCCCCAGATGGCCTTTGCCCGAGCACCAGTCCAGCCAGTGGGCGGGCTTTTGCGCAAAGCTCAGGCTTTGGGCGAAGGCTTCGATCTGTTGCCATTTGCGCCCCGGTACATCCACCTGCAAGCGCGGGTTGGCGGGTGCAAGGGCGTGGGTGGGCAAGCGCTCGACCCGGCTCAGGGCGAGTGAGGTCGCCGCCAGTTCAGGGAATGGCGCAGGGGCGGGCAAGAGTTGGGGATGGTTGTGGCTGGCTTCGGCGTCTTGCAGCGAACGCTGGCGCAACCACTGCGCCAGTTCGGGGTGTTGCGCTTCCCACGGCAGGTTCAGGTGAGTGAAGGGCCGTGGGCGCCAGAGGTGCTGGTGGTCGTGCAGAAACCTGTCCAGCGCCTCGAAGCGGGCCAGCAGGTCAGCGGCCCTGGCAGGCATCGACGCGCAACCAGCGCTCCAGCAGTTTGAAGCCCTGGATCAGCACAAACGACATGATCAGGTAAATGGCCCCGGCAGCCAGGAACATATCCACTGTCTGGTAGTTGCGCGCAATGATGGTGCGGGTCATGCCGGTCAGTTCCAGCAGGGTCACGGTACTTGCCAGCGAGCTGGCCTTGAGCATCAGGATCACTTCGTTGCTGTAGGCCGGCAGGCCGATGCGCGCCGCGCGAGGCAGGACGATATGCACCAGGGTCTTGAAGCGCGACATGCCCAGCGCCCGTGCCGCCTCGATCTCACCCGGCGGGATGGCCTGAATCGCACCGCGCAGGATCTCGGCGATATAGGCGGCGGTGTGCAGGGTCATGGTGATGATCGCGCACCAGAACGGGCTGCGCAGGTACGGCCACAACGCGCTTTCACGCACCACATCGAACTGCGCCAGGCCGTAATAGACCAAAAACAGCTGGATCAGCAGTGGCGTGCCACGGAAGAAAAAGATGTAGGCGTAAGGCAGCGAACGCACATACCAGAGCTTGGACGAGCGGGCGATGCCCAGCGGGATGGCCACGATCAGACCGGCGATCACCGAGATGGCGGTCAGCTCCAGGGTCAGGGTTGCGCCCTGCATCAGCTTGGGCAGCCACTTGAGGATTACTTCCCACTCCATTACGTCCTCCTCACGAAGCCGCGCGCTGCGCGTTTTTCAAGCACGTGCATGGTGCCCATGGCCAGTACGGTCAGACCCAGGTACATCACGGCTGCCACCATGTAGAAGGTGAACGGGTGTTTGGCGAAGGTCACGGCGTTTTGCGCCTGACGCATGATTTCTTCAAGGCCGATAACCGACACCAGTGCGGTGTCTTTCATCAGGATCATGAACAGGTTGCCCAGGCCGGGCAGGGCGATGCGCCACATTTGCGGCAGCACCAGCTTGGTGAAGATCCGTGGTTTGGACAGGCCCAGTGCCATGCCCGCTTCGCGGTGGCCCTTGGGGATGGCCAGGATGGCACCACGGAATACTTCGGTGGCATAGGCACCAAAGCACAGGCCCAAGGCGAGCACACCCGCGGCAAAGGCGCTGAGGGTGAGGTCGGGCATGCCGATGTATTCGCCGATGGCGCGCACCAGATTCACGCTGCCGAAGTAGATCAGCAACACCCAGAGCAGTTCGGGCACGCCACGAACCAGGGTCGAATAGGCGCCGCCCAACCATCTAAGCGGTTTGAAGGGGGACGTCTTGGCCAAGGCACCGAGCAATCCGAGCACCAGGCCCAGACACAGCGCAGTGAGTGCCAGTTTGACGGTCATCAGCGCGCCAGCGGCAAGCGCCGGGCCGAATCCGTATAAATCGATAGTCATGGGGTAGGCAGGCTTTGCTAGGGACCGGCGCGCCCGCAGGCGCACCGGTCAGGCAGGTCAGTAGATGCTGAACGGGAAGTACTTGTCGTTGATCTTCTTGTACGTGCCGTCTTCAACGATTTGCTTGAGGGCCAGGTTCAGCTTGGCGCGCAGTTCGTTGTCGCCCTTGCGCAGGGCAATACCGACCTTGTCGTCTTCGTTGACCGGCTCACCCTTGAACTCGTATGCCTGGCCAGCCGGGCTTTTCAGCCAGTCGTAGTTGGCATACTTGTCAGCCAGCAGCGCATCTACGCGGCCCGACGTCAGGTCGAGGTAGGCGTTTTCCTGGGTGTCGTACAGGGAGATGGTAGCGTCAGTGCCCAGGTTGTCATCCAGCCAGGTTGCGGCCTGGGTCGAACGCTGGGTGCCCAGGGCCTTGCCCTTGAGGGACGCGAGGTCGGTTTTGAAGTCGACTTTTTTCGGCGCAATGAACTGCTGCTTGTTGGAGTAGTACGGGTCGGTGAAGTCCACCGCCTGCTTGCGCTCGTCAGTGATCGACAGCGACGACACGATGAAGTCGTACTTTTTGGCGTTCAGGGCCGGGATGATGCCGTCCCAGTCCGAGGTGACGATTTCACACTCGGCTTTCATCTTGGCGCACAGGGCCATGGCGATGTCCGGGTCGAAGCCGACGACTTCACCACTGGCGTTCTTGTTGTTGAACGGTGGGTAAGCCCCTTCAATACCGACTTTGTACTTGTCTACAGCCAGGGCGTTGGCGCTGAAAACCAGTGTGGCGGCAGCGGCCATGAGAAGCTTTTTATAGGTCTGCATTCGTGTTGCTCCGTTAGCGGTTGCTGGACATGAATTGTTTACAGCGCGCCGAAACCGGGTTGTCGAACACCTGTTCTGGCGACCCTTGCTCTTCGATCAGGCCCTGGTGCAAAAACACTACTTCGGTGGACACCTGGCGGGCAAAGCCCATCTCGTGGGTGACCAGCAGCATAGTGCGACCTTCTTCGGCGAGCGCGCGGATCACACTAAGTACTTCTTGAACCATTTCCGGGTCAAGTGCCGATGTCGGTTCATCGAACAGAATGACTTTGGGCTGCATGGCCAGGGTGCGGGCAATCGCTGCGCGTTGCTGCTGGCCGCCGGACAATTCAGAGGGGTAGGCATGGCGTTTTTCGCCAATGCCGACCTTGGCCAGCAACGCTTCAGCCACTTCGATGGCCTCGGCCTTGCTTTGCCCCAGCACGCGACGTGGCGCCTCGATAATGTTGTCGAGGATGGTCATGTGCGGCCACAGGTTAAAGTTTTGAAACACAAAACCCAGTTCGCTGCGCATGCGGTTGATCTGCTTGCCGTCGGCCGCGATCAGTTCGCCATTTTTGGCTTTCTTGAGTTTGAGCTCTTCACCGGCGACCACGATCTGCCCCTCGTGGGGGTTCTCGAGCAGGTTGATGCAGCGCAGCAGAGTGGACTTGCCGGAACCGGAAGAACCCAGGATCGAGATCACGTCGCCGTCGCGTGCGGTCAGCGAGATACCCTTGAGTACCTCAAGCTCGCCGTAGCGTTTGTGCAAGTTGCGGATTTCAAGCGCGGGCGTGGCCAAAGCCATGTGCGTTCCTCATTGTGTTCGGGTGCGATCCTGCTGTTGGGCGGCCTTCCTGGCGCAGGCCAAGCTAGCATAGGGTTGCAGAGGCAACCAGCCGCCCTGAAGACACAAAAGGCGTGGGGGTGGCAGTTTGTCGCATCGCTACAGCAGAGTGTCGCGCCGACAACAACCGACCCTGTATTTCGCCGTTCGGCCAGACAGGTGTCGCTTAAAAAAGGTCGCGATGTTGCCAGCTTTGGCCCGGTGTTGGAAGCGCGAACCTACTAAAGGTTAAAGATGTGCACTGCTTTTGGGCCATATGGGCGGTTTTGGGTATTTTTGGTGCGCCGACAGCCGCGTAACTGAGTGTTTCGGTAACGAATGGGCGAAAAGCCATTAGCCTCAATGGCTTGCAACGTCTGTTGCAAATCGTTGCAGCCCGCGCAAACCGTGCATTTGTCACATTCTGGCTCACTTATTGCGTCAAGGATTCTAAACGCCCCGTTGGTTACTTTTTACGAAGGTCAACGCGGGTGCTCGGAATGGCTTCAATGAAAGGTAGTCCCAATGAGCAATACGCAATCCTCTAGCGGCCTGGAACAAGGGCTCAAACCACGGCATGTGACCATGCTGTCGATTGCCGGTGTTATCGGCGCCGGTTTGTTTGTCGGTTCCGGACACGCGATTGCCCAGGCGGGCCCCGCTGTGCTGCTGGCCTATGCCGCAGCAGGCACGCTGGTTGTACTGGTGATGCGCATGCTGGCCGAAATGGCCGTTGCCTCGCCGGACACCGGTTCGTTCTCCACTTACGCCGACCGTGCCATCGGGCACTGGGCCGGTTTTACCATTGGCTGGCTGTACTGGTGGTTCTGGGTCCTGGTGATCCCGCTGGAAGCTGTCGCCGCAGGTACCATCCTGCATGCGTGGTTCCCGGGCACGGCGATCTGGGTGTTTACCCTGGTCATCACCCTGTTGCTGACCGCCACCAACCTGTTTAGCGTCAAGAACTACGGCGAGTTCGAGTTCTGGTTTGCGCTGGTCAAGGTGCTGGCGATTATCGGCTTTATCATTTTGGGTCTGCTGGCCATTTTCGGCTATCTGCCTACCAGCCAGGTCAGCGGTGTCGCGCATCTGTCCGATACCATCGGCTTTATGCCCAATGGCATGGGCGCCGTTCTGGCTGCCATGCTGACCACCATGTTCTCGTTCATGGGCACTGAAATCGTCACCATCGCGGCGGCGGAATCCAAAGACCCGAGCAAGCAGATCACCAAGGCCACCAACTCGGTGATCTGGCGTATTGGCTTGTTCTATCTGGTGTCGATTTTCATCGTTGTGGCCCTGGTGCCGTGGAACGACCCGAGCCTGGCGCAGTTGGGTTCCTACCAGACCGTGCTTGATCGCATGGGCATCCCGAATGCCAAGCTGATCGTGGATATCGTGGTACTGATTGCCGTCACCAGTTGCCTGAACTCGGCGCTCTACACCTCTTCGCGCATGCTCTACTCCCTGAGCAAACGTGGTGATGCACCGGCCGCGGCCAAGCGCACCAACGCTGCGGGCACGCCTTACTGGGCGGTGATGATGTCCACGGGCGCAGCCTTTGTAGCGGTATTCGCCAACTACGTGGCTCCGGCAGCCGTGTTCGAGTTCCTGCTGGCCAGCTCTGGTGCCATTGCATTGCTGGTGTATCTGGTGATTGCCGTGTCGCAACTGCGCATGCGCCAGAAGCGCACGGCTCTGGGCGAGAATATTTCGTTCAAGATGTGGCTGTTCCCGGGCCTGACCTATGCAGTAATCGTCTTTATCGTGGCTATTCTGACGGTCATGCTGTTCCAGGAAGCGCATCGCGTTGAAATCATGGCTACCGGTTTGCTAAGCATTCTGGTGGTGGTGGCAGGCCTGCTGGTGGCACGCCGTCGTCGCATTGAGAAGTTGGGGGCACCGGTACTCAACTGAGGCCAGGACGGTTCTCGCGGTTGAATACCCAGAAAAACCGTCATCCTTCGGGATGGCGGTTTTTTTGTGCCTGTAAGGTGGTCATTTTGCGACCGCTGATCACTATCTGGCGGTTTTTTCCCATTCAGTGGGAATCGAATTTCAGCTAATGGGAAACACCGTGCACCATGCAGGCAAGAGCATGGGGCCGACAATGAACTACAACACGCCAACTGATCGCTTGCTGCAAATCCTCGTCAGTCTGGGGCAATCCGCTGAGGCGATCTCCGCCAAGGCGCTTTCCGAGCAACTGGGGCAGCCGCTGAGCAGCACCTATCGCCACCTCAACACGCTGTTGCGCTGGGGCCTGGCCGAAGAGAACGGCCAGGGCCGCTATCTGCCAGGGCCTGCCTGTTTGCAGCTGGCGAAAAAATTCGACCGCGAAGCGGTGCTGGTGACGCTGGCCAAACCTGAACTCAAGCGTCTGGCCGAGCAAAGCCAGGAGAGCGTGGCCTTGATGGTGCCGAGCAACGGTCAGGCGATTTGCATTGAGCTGGTCGACAGCCCGCAACCCCTGCGCTGCTGTTACCAGAAAGGGCTGGCCCAGCCGCTGTTGGTCGGCGCTTCTGCGCGGGTGCTGCTGGCGTATATGGATGAGGCGCAAAGCGTGTCGGCGCTTCTGGCGCAAGGCGTCGAGCCTGAAGAAGTTGCCACCTATCAGCGCAGCTTTGCCCAGATCCGCGCTGCCGGTTATGCCGTGAGTGTGAGTGAGATCGACGACGGTATTTGGGGTATCAGCGCGCCGCTGCTCGACAGCCGCAATCGCCTGCAAGGCGCCATCAGCCTCATGGCCCCGGCCACCCGGGCACACACCCGCAGTGAACGCCTGATCCGCTGGACCCAGGACGTAGCCCTGCGCCTGAGCGCCCGGCTCGACTGAATTTGACTGGAGTTTCAAACATGACGGTTGTACCCGACATGTCCTTGTGGACAGGCCGTATTGATGCCGCTGAAGGGCAGGGCGCGTTGCGCTGGCATCAATGGGTCAAGCCTGTGGCCGATGGCCTGCCAGCGGGGGCTGCATTGATTGGTTTGGCCTGCGATGAAGGGGTCAGGCGCAATCAGGGCCGTACCGGCGCACGCAAGGGGCCGCAGGCTTTGCGCAAGGCCTTGGCCAACCTGGCATGGCACGGTCACGCGCCGCTGTACGATGCCGGTGATGTGAGCTGCGCGGGCGAGGATCTGGAGGGGGCACAGCAAGGCTATGGCGAACAGGTCAGCCATTTGCTCGACCAGGGGCATTTGCCATTGGGCCTGGGTGGCGGGCACGAAATCGCCTTTGCCAGCTTCAGTGGTCTGCTCGATCACTTGCGCCGCAAACACCCGCAGCCACGGATCGGTATTCTCAATTTCGATGCGCATTTCGATTTGCGCCACGCCGAACAAAGCAGCTCAGGCACACCCTTCCGGCAGATTGCCGAGGCTTGCCAGCGTTTCGACATGCCGTTCACTTATTGCTGCCTGGGTGTCAGCCAGTTGAACAATACCCAGGCCCTGTTTGCACAGGCCGAACGCCTGAATGTGCGTTACCGCCTCGACCGGCAAATGAACAGCTGGGACATCCGCGCCTGCGAAGCGTTGATCGATGATTTCCTGCAAGACGTCGATCACCTCTACATGACCCTTTGCCTCGATGTCCTGCCCGCCAGCCAGGCACCCGGCGTCAGTGCGCCGTCTGCCCACGGGGTGGACATGCAGATCGTCGAGCATCTGGTGCGCCACGCCAAAGCCAGCGGCAAATTGCGCATGGCCGACATCGCCGAGCTCAACCCGAGCCTGGACATCGATAACCGAACCGCCCGCATTGGTGCGCGTCTGCTCGCCAGCCTGATTGATTAAGTTTTACGCAAATCCCTGAAACCGCTTGTTGAATCATAAGAAAAAGAGAAATTCGCCATGCTGACATTCGAACTGGATGCGCTGAGCACCCTTGCTCTCGCGTTACTCCTGCTGGGCCTGGGTGCCCAACTGAAAAAGCGCAGCTACTGGCTGCGTCAATTGTGTGTCCCTGCACCGGTCATCGGTGGTTTCGGGTTTGCCTTGGTGATCTGGTTATTACGTGATCAGCAACTGCTCAACCTGACCCTCGACACCAGCCTGCAAACCCCGCTGATGGTGGCGTTCTTCACCACCGTAGGTTTGGGCGGCAGCCTGGGGTTGTTGCGCAAGGGCGGCAAGCTGCTGTTTATCTACCTGGGCGCGTGCTGGGGCCTGGCGCTGGTGCAAAACGTGGTGGGGGTGAGTGTGGCCAAGCTGCTGGGCATCGACCCGTTGCTGGGGATCATGGCCGGGGCGGTGTCACTGGAGGGCGGTTTTGGTGCGGCGGCAGCCTTTGGACCGATTGCTGAAAACCTGGGGGCGGTCGGGGCTACGACTGCCGCGCTGGCCGCTGCAACCTTTGGCATGGTGGCTGGTGGTTTGCTGGGCAGCCCGCTGGCGCGCTGGCTGATCGAGCGCAACAAGCTGGTGGTCAAGGCCGAAGCCGCGGGCAGCCTCAAGGCGTTCGAAGAGGTGGTCCACACCCCTGTGGCCGCGCTGGATGCCGCAACCCTGCTGCGTTTGTTGACCTGTATTGTGGTGATCATGGTGCTGGGGTTCTGGCTGGGCTCCAGCTTGCAGCAGCATCTGGGTATCGTGTTGCCGAGCTATGTGGGGGCCATGTTCGTCGCGATCATCCTGCGCAACCTCAATGACCGGGCCCAGGTGATCGAGGTGCCTGACCATGCCGTCAGCACGATCGGCGATGTGTGCCTGGGCATGTTCCTGACCATGGCCATGATGAGCTTGAAGTTCTGGGAGCTGGAGAAGCTCGGCTTGCCGTTGCTGGTGATTCTGGTGGTGCAGGTGGTGATCATGATCCTGCTGTGCGTGTTCGTCCTGTTCCGCCTGTTTGGCCGCAACTACGACGCCGCGGTCTTGTGCGCGGGCTTCATGGGGCACGGGCTGGGCGCGACGCCCAATGCCGTGGCCAATATGGGGGCCATCTGCGATCACTATAAAGTCTTCTCGTACAAGGCCTTTATCATCGTGCCGCTGTGTGGGGCGGTGCTGATCGATATCGTGGCGATCCCGATGATCACCTGGTTTATCAACGCCTTCAGCTGATGGGGTGGATGTAAAACGGCCGCTCTCCCGTCAAGGAGGCGGCCGTTTTTATGCAGCATTCAAATGTGATAGCTGCAGGGCATTGCGCTGTTAACCATCAGACCATTCTTGGGACCGTGAAGCGAAACTCGCTGCCTTCTCCCGGTGTGCTTTCGGCCAGTAACTGGCCGCCGTGGGCCTTGATAATGCCCTGGGAGATATACAGCCCCAGGCCCGTGCCCAGTGCGTTGCCTTCCTTTGCCGTCCAGTAGCGGTCGAAGATATATGGCAACTGCTCGGGGGCAATGCCCTTGCCCGAATCCCGCACGCTGAACACGATATCGTCCCCGTTGGACATGGCCGCCACACCGATTTTGCCCTGTGCGGGGGTGAATTTGATCGCGTTGCCGATCAGGTTGGACAGCACCTGGAACAGCCGCTCGGGGTCGGCGTTGATTTTCAGATCGGGCTCGGCGTGAAAGGTCAGCTCCACGGCCTTGTCCAGCGCCAGCGGCGCAAGCAACGACAAGGCCTCTTCAAAAATCTGGCTAACATCCAGCGGCTGCGGGCTGATGGTGTAGCGCCCGGCTTCGATTTTCGAGGTGTCGAGCAAGTCGTCGAGCAGCACGCTCATGCGACTGCTGGCCTGTTGCATGGTGTCGATGGCCGAGGTGATGCGCCGCGACGTATGAGGGCCGTCGCTACTGAAGGCCTTTTGCATCATGCCGCAGAGCATCGAAATAATGGTCATGGGGTTGCGCAGGTCGTGGGAGACCACTGCCACCAGTTCATCCCGTGCGCGCACGGCCTGTTGCTCGCGCAGCACCTGGCGCGACAGGTCGTTTTCCAGGGCCGAGCGGCGCAGGTCATTGGCAGCAAACAGATCGCCGTGGCTCCACTTGGTCGAGATGCCGTCCATCTCGACTTTCCAGATTTCGAACGAGGTGCGCGGGCTCAGGCGCAGGCCGTTGCTGCC
Organism: Pseudomonas fragi; assembly: GCF_900105835.1. Classification (NCBI taxonomy): domain Bacteria; kingdom Pseudomonadati; phylum Pseudomonadota; class Gammaproteobacteria; order Pseudomonadales; family Pseudomonadaceae; genus Pseudomonas; species Pseudomonas fragi. Next base: position 2,966,150 of record NZ_LT629783.1, on the reverse strand, counting down.
GGCTTCCAGGTTCAGCGGCTTGTTGGGATCGCCGCTCCACTGGATGCTTTCCTTGACCTCACTGCGAAACCACAGCACGGCGTTGTCCACGGGCTTGGGCAGGGTCATGGCCAACAAGCCGCTGGCGATGTCCTTGTACTGCGCCGCCGGGGCATGCAGGGCGCTGAGGTTATGGCTGGAGAACACCGGCTGGGCGCTGTCCTTGAACCATTGGTACAGCTCACGGGTGGCTTCGGGGGACGGGCACTGGCCATAACGGTGCAGCACCTTGTCCTCAATAATCGCCACACCGCTGGCGCCGGTCAGTGCCATCAAGGCTTCGGGCATTTGCGCCAGGCCATCAAACACGGCTTCGGTGCTGTGCACCATGGCCGCGTTGAGGCGCACCAGGGCATCCATCTTGGCTTCGCGCTGACGGCTGATTTCCAGGGTTTGCAGGGCGCTGATCTGCAGGGATAGCACCTGGCCGATGGTCTGGCAGGCCATGCGCAGTTCATGGGGTACATGCAGCGTCTGGCGATGCCCGCAACTGATCAGGCCCCACAGGCGCTCGCCGTCCATCAACGAAATGCTCATGGACGACAGCACGCCCATGTTCTTCATGTACTGGCAGTGAATCGGCGAAACGCTGCGCAACACGGCCCCGCTCAGGTCCAGTGCTTCGCCGGTGTCCGGGCGCAATGTGGGAATCAGCGGCACGGGCTGGTAATCGGCGTTCGGAATAATGCGCAACCAGTGGGTGCGGTACAACTCGCGGGCTTGCTCCGGGATGTCGGAGGCAGGGAAAAACATGCCGTTGAACAACTCCATCGCGGGCGAAGAAGCTTCCGCGATGACCTGGCCGTGGCCTTCATCCTGAAAGCGGTAGATCAGAACGCGGTCGTAGCCCGTCAGCGCCTGGATCTCGCGTACGCAAATTTCATACAGTGCGGTGAGGGTCTTGGCCCCTTGCAGGCGTTGCAGCATGCGGCTCAGGTTGCGCACCTTGTTCATGGTGCTGTGGATTTGCGAAGCGTCGGGCTTGAGTTCCAGCTCCAGAACCAGAATGCCCTTGTCGCGGTGCAGCAGGCCTTCGTATTCACGCCCCAGCAGCGTCAGGGCCAAAGGCGGTGCATCGGCCAGGGTGGCGTAGACCGCGGCCTGCTGCACTGCGTTGGCGGCCTCGGAGCCGCTCAGCGCGGCCAGCGGCAGGCCCAGTAGCGATTCGGCACTGATGCCGAACATGGCCTGCACATTGGCGCTGACCTGCTGGATCTGCAGATCGGGCTCCGACAGTGTGACCAGCAGACCGTGGGGCTGAATTGCTCCGGGAAAGCGAATGGGTTCATCAGCACAATTGGCCAGCAAGCGTTCAAAAGCTTGAGGGTCCTGTGGATTCATAACAAAACCTCCTGACGTTCGAGCCAGTGCTCGAAACAGCTAAACGTAGAGCGGGCAGCCTGTACGGTTTCGCCTCGCGCTTGTGCATCGAGGGGCACGCTGCCCAGAAAATCCATAAACGCCTTCCACTGCCGGCCGGTCGCTTCGCCGTAGACGTAAAGAAAAGCGCAGCCGTTGTGCGCTTCCAGGCCCAGGCGTTCCGACATCTGCTTGCGCAGAATGTTACCGCCCAGGGTGGCGCCTTCCAGCACATACAGCACCCCCAGCATGGCGGCTTGACTGTGTATTGCGGGCAGGGTTTCGCACAGCGCAAGGGGTTGAACGCTTACACCCAGAGCCTGCAAGTCCTTACCCAGTGCGGGGGTCTTGAGCCGTTGCTGCAGGTCAAATCCGTCCACATGCCAGGGGCTGTGCAGCAGCCGGTTCTCCAGTTCGTGGTAGAACCCGTAATAGGCGCTTAGCAGCCGCGTATAGCGTTCAAGGTCGAGTGTGTCGCTGAAAAACGGCAGGCGTTTCTCAAGGGCTACATGACGTGTATGTGTGCCGGCGCGCAGCTCATGCAGAACGGCCGATACCGCTGATAAAGGTTGGTCTTGTGACATGCCTTGTAAGACGGCTCTCTGTGTGCGCGTGAAATCGGCGCTCATGACTGTAGGAGGTCATGGCAATAAAAAAGTGCAATTAATTTGCCACAAAACCGGGCAGAACGGCGGTTGGCATGGGTGTGCGGGTAGACCAGTTCAGCGTGGCGGCTTCGTTCATGTACCACTGGCGAGCATGCTCGCTTTCGACCCGTAGCAGGGTGCGGTAATGGGTCTAGCTCAATTCGGTACGCACTGCGTTCCAAATTGGAAATGCCTGATAAAACCCCCGCATGTTCCAGCAGGTTTGCACTTGCAGCGTATCCACCACGCGCAGGGCTTTTTGCCGGGCCTGGCGGATCAGTTCGCTCAAGGAGTTGAGCAGGGGGCTCAGAGCGGTGTTGGGTGTGTTCACGGGAAGCGGTAGGGTCATGGCAAGTGCCGCGCATTGACCAAAGGGGGCATTGAGAATGTCACTGCCATTTTGTATTGGCAGTTGGTTTTTTGCGGGAAGCGTCTTAAATGTAAAGATGAAAATTACCGATTCAATGTGAGGTGCTCATGCTCGAATTACGCCCCAATTGCGAATGCTGTGATTGCGATTTGCCGCCAGATTCAGCACAAGCGCGGATTTGTTCATTCGAGTGCACCTTTTGCGCGACGTGTTCCGAACAGCATTTGGGCGGGCTTTGCCCCAATTGTGGGGGCGAGCTGTTGGTGCGCCCGCGCAGGCCGGTGAGCAAGCTGGCGAATAATCCGCCGTCCAGTGAGCGAGTGTTCAAGCCTGAAGGCTGTACGGCGCGTTGATGGTTTGAGGTGGCGTCAGCCAGACCCATTTGTGGTGCCTGCATCGCGAGCAAGCCCGCTCCCACAATGGCCCTGCCGGCATCCCGTGTTATGAGCTTGGCAAAACCTGTGGGAGCGGGCTTGCTCGCGATAGGGGCGACGCGGTCTTTCAGGGGGTGCGGCTGAGTACCTGGCCTGGCACATCTGCGCTCAATTCCCCCTGCTGCAACCACTGCAAGGCAATCGGCCATAAGCTGCTCTGAAAGCGGCTATGGAAAAACGCGAAATGGCCGATGGCTGTTTCGCCAATATCCTGCGGCTTGATACGCAGATGCGTACGCGGGCTGGCGCTGAAGTAGCTCAGCAATCGGTCGATGGCCGCCACGGTGCCAAAAGGGTCGTCGCTGAAGCTGATGGCCAGGGTTCTGGCGCTAACGTCGGCAAAGGGCAGGGCAGCCAGGCTGCGTGCGCTGGGGAGTTGTTCGAAGCGCGTGCTGAAGGCACCCCAGTCCTTGACCACGCCGGCCGGGGTATCTTCAAGCCAACCCAGGCGCTTGCCGGGGAAGTAGCCGCACACACGGGTCAGCAACGGCATGACTCCGTGCCATTTGGCGAGCATCTGCCAGCGTTGTGCGGGCGCGTAGTCGCGCCAGTGGGCAAATTGCGCGCCCACTGTCACCAGATGGCGAATAGCTTGCCCGGACGCCGCCAGGCCCGCCGCGCAGCCGCCAAAGCTGTGGCCAACCACGTCGACCGGCTGGCCGGGGTATTCGCGCAGGGCGCGCTTGAGCATGGCGTCTGTGTCCAGTGCGCCCCAGTCTGACCAGGAGGCCGCAAAGCCGCGTAACGATCCGCGGCGTGAGGCACCGATGCCGCGGTAATCGAACAGCATCACATCCATGCCGTGGCTGAACAGGTATTCGGCAAACCGCGAGTAATACTGGCAACGCACCGAGGTGGCGGCGTTGATGATGACTACTGCCCGCGTGCTGTCCGGTGTGCGCTGACGCCATTCGAAACCGCCCAGCAGGTAACCGTCAGCAGCAGGCTCGGTGAACGCCCGGCTGACAGGTTCGAGCAGGGCTGCGGTCAGTGCACGCTCCGGGCGTTGCGCTCTGTCAGCAGGCGCGAAGCTTCGACGTAGGCTTTCTGGAATGCCGGGGTTTCGATCCAGGCCACGGCGCTGTCTTCATCGTCGCCATGCACGGCAATGCGGTATTCGATCAACAGGCCCATGAGGAAATCGGTGGCCGGTTCTTCTTCCTCTTCCGAGATCACCAGCTCCAGTACCGGGTATTGCAGGAACACCAGGCACAGGGTCTGCAGGTTGATGGCTTCGGCGGCCTTCATGGCCTGGAACAGGTCGTCGAAATCGGCCGGGTCGAAACCGTTGTCGAGGATGTCCTGGAAGTTGAAGGTGCTGAGGTCGATCTTCACATCATCGAACGGATTGTCGATCAGTGCCCCGGCCGATGCCTTGGCCGGTTTGCCCACGCGGTTCTGCTTGGCTTTGGTTTTGGCCCGCTGCGCGTTTTTTTGCTGCTTTTTTGGCGATGACATAAAGGTGTGTCCTTTGCAGGCTGATCAGAGGATTGAACCCCATCTCTTTGCAATCGCCAAGAGAGGTGGCGCCGCCGGGTATAAATTGCGGCCAAAAAAAAACCCGCACTAGGCGGGTTTTTCTGTGTTTTGGCGTGGTGTGAACACCACATCAAAACTGAATGTGGTGCCCAGAGACGGAATCGAACCGCCGACACGGGGATTTTCAATCCCCTGCTCTACCGACTGAGCTATCTGGGCAACGGGGCGCATTAGAAGCCTTTTTCGATAACCCGTCAAACACTTTTTTGAAAAATATTTAATTATTACCGTCGCTTACGGACCAAAGCCTTTAAAACCGGGGTTTATTCGGTTGGCGGAACGTAGCCTTCGGCCTGGGCGTATTCTTCGCCGCTGAAGAACTTGTCCATTTCGCCCTGCAAATATTTACGGTCTTCGGCGTTCATCATGTTCAAGCGCTTTTCGTTGATGAGCAGGGTCTGGTGTTTTTGCCAGTCAGCCCAGGCCTTGGCCGAAACGTGTTCAAAAATGTCCTGGCCTTTGGCACCCGGAAACGGAGCGCGCTCAAGGGCAGGCAGTTCTTCTTTGTACTTGCGGCAAATGATGGTGCGGGTCATGACGTCTCTCCAGCGTTCAATAGGTCGGCTGCGCGTTTGAGCAGCTTCTTGACCGGGGCGGCAAGGCCCAGGCGCGGCGGGGTGGCGAGGTTATACCAGAGCCAGTCGGCCTCGGCCACGTGATGGCCAGACTCGTTGACGTGGATCAGCCAGGGTTCGATGGCCAGTTGGAAATGGCTAAAGGTATGGGTCAGGCCGGGCAGTTCGTGTTGCGCGCCCAGGGCCAGGGAGTGTTGCAGGGCCAGATGCTCGATGTCTTGCAGGTCATCCAGCTCGGGCAGGCTCCACAGGCCGCCCCACAAACCGGTCGACGGACGGCGGTAAAGCAGGATCTCGCCCCGGGCATTGGCCAGCATCGGCATCAGCGTGCGCTTTTGCGGGATGGTCTTGCGCGGCTTGGGGATCGGGTAGCGGGTTTCCAGGCCCAACAAATGCGCTTCACAGCCGCTTTCCAGTGGGCACAGCAGGCAACTGGGCTTGCTGCGGGTGCAGAGCGTGGCGCCCATGTCCATCATCGCCTGGGTGTAGGCGTTGACACGGTCGTGGGGGGTGAAGCGCTCGGCAGTGGCCCACAGCTGTTTGGCCACCTTGGGTTCGCCCGGGTAGCCCTCCTGCGCCGTGTAGCGGGCCAGCACCCGCTTGACGTTGCCGTCCAGGATCGGCGCCCGCAGGCCCATGCTCAGGCTGGCAATTGCACCGGCTGTGGACAGGCCGATACCGGGCAGCTCGACCAGTTTCTCCACATCGCGGGGGAATTGGCCGCCATATTCGGCGACGACGATCTTGGCAGTCTTTTGCAAATTGCGCGCACGGGTGTAGTAGCCAAGGCCGGTCCACAGGTGCAGCACTTCGTCTTCCGGGGCGGCGGCCAGGGCCTCGACCGTCGGCAGTGAAGCCATGAACCGGTCGAAGTAGTTCAGCACGGTGCTGACCTGGGTTTGCTGCAACATGATTTCCGAGACCCACACCCGGTACGGGTTGATGCCCTGTTGCCAGGGCAGGTCGTGGCGGCCGTGGTGGTCATACCAGTCCAGTACCGCCGTTGAAAATTGCTCGTCTCTCATCGGTTGAACAGCCCCTTGAGGGCGTTTTTAAGTTCAGGGCTGACCCTGTCGCCAAGCTTTTCTTCAAGCTTGTCGGTGAGCTTGTTGCCCGCAACCTTGGCTGCGACCTTGCCCAGGCCTTCCTTGTCCAGACGGCAGGCCTTGGCCCCCAGTTCCAGCGGGCCGCGGCAGCGCAATGGCAGCTCGATGCCGACAAAGTTCTTGCCCACCTGGCACGCCGGGTCCGGCATGGCACGGGTGTCGCCTTCAATCACGATGCCCAGGCGGTAGTCCATGCCCAGCACGCGCAGGTCGATGTCGCCATCGCCTTTAACGCTCAGGCCGGGGATGCGCACGATCATGTCCGGGTTACTGGCTACGCCGTTACGGAACACCAGGCTGCCCTTGAGCTCCTTGAACGGGGTGTCTTTGCCCAAAGGGGCGCCGCTCAAGGTCTTGCGGTTAAGCACGGAGATGCCCTTACACAGCTGTTGCTCAAGGTTGGCATTGAGCAGCACGCCGTCATTGAGCACAAAACTGGCGGTGCCGTTGAGGCTGGAAATCAGCTCACTCTGGCTGTTGCCGCTGCCCGTGACGTTGCTGTTGAGGGTCAGCAGGCCGGTCACCGGTGGTTTTTGCCCCTGGCTTTGCAGGATTTTTTCTACCGGCACATTGGTGATGCGGGTCTGCAGTTTGACCACCGGCAGCATGGGTTGTACGTCCAGGCTGCCGTTGGCGGCAAAGCTGCCTTTGTAGAGGCTGCCGCTGAGGTTTTCGAGGGTCAGCACGCCTGCCTTGCTGCTGGCCTTGAGCGCGGCATTCTGGATCGGCAGTTTGCTCAGGGTCAGTTGACCAAAACTGATATCGGCATTCAGGTCGAGCGCCTTGAGGCGGGTGACCGGAATGATTTTGGCGGTGCTCCAGCCGCTTTTGGTCGGTGCGTCGGGCAGTGGCGTATCGCCCGATGCGGCCAGGGCGCCGGCTTCGCTGCCCTGTACTTCGGCCTTGCGCGCAACGCTGGCGCTGTTGGCTTCGGCCGATTTTGGCGGCATGTAGCGATCGGCATCGAAAGTGTCGCCCTTGAGCTGGATGCGCACGGCTTGTTTGGCGAAGTCGTCAATGGCGACAAGGCCGGTAAAGGTGCTGTCATCGACTTTCAGGTTCAGCTCGTCAAGGGTCACGCTGGTGGGCGTGCCCGACAGGCGGCTGACCAGCTCGACCTTGCTCAGGCTGCCCGGTGCCATCGCAGGTAGCGGGTGGCCAATGCTGTCGAGGAACCGCGCCAGGTCGAGTTGGGCAATCGACAGGCCGCCGCTGATTTGCGGTGTGGTGTCGAGGCTGTTGGCCTTGAGTTCACCGAGGGCGCGCAGCTGGTTGGCGGAGATCTTCAGGCCGCTCCATTCGGCGACGTTCGCTGCCAGATCAACCAGGATTTGCCCCTGCGCGGCGAACGTCATGGTTTTGCCCTGCAGCGGTTCACCCGAGGCTTCGCCCGTGACCTTCATGTCTTCAAACTGATAGCGCTTGAGCACGCGGTCAAAACGCAGCTTGCCGTCGACTTCAGTCTTGACTCGCATCACTGGCTGGTTGGTGCCCAGGAAGGCCGTCAGCTTGACCGGGATGCTGGTGGCTTCGTGAACCGGGCCGGTGCTCAACTGGATGCTCTCGGCGCTGAACTGCTTGCCGCTTTGCTCGTCGTTGTATTCAACCCGCGCGTTGTTCACGGTCAGGCTGTCGATATCGAGCTTGAGCGGCTGGCTGACGCTGTCAGGCTTGCTGGCCGCAGCGGGTTCGGTGCCGGCGGTTGGCGCGGTGGCGGCGGTGGCCGGTTTGCCGATGTCCTGCCAGTTACCGTGGCCGTCCTTGTCGCGGGTCAGGCGCAGGTTCAGGCCTTCGACGCGCACGTCGCTCATCTGCACTTCTTTGCGCAGCAGTGGCAGCACGCGCACGGACAGGCCGAGCATCTGCAGATCGGCAAAAGGCTGGGTTGGCGCCGCGAGGGTGGCGACGCTGGCGTCGTGCAGCTCCAGGCCAAGCCAGGGGAAGAGGCTCCAGCCGATGTCGCCATTGAGGGTCAGCTCAATGTGGGCTTTGTCACGGGCTATCTGGCGGATCTCGTCTTTATAGTCGTTGGGATCGAACAGATGGCTGAGGGCAAAACCCAGGGCCACGACGATCAGCAACAATCCGAGAAGCACCAGACCCAGGATTTTGCCGAACGCTTTCATGGGCGAGTCCTTGTAGGTCTGTGTGAAGGTAAGTTTTAAATTCAGCCGCAGAGTATAGCGCCACGCGCACGCTGACTGGGGGGTGGATAGTTGCGGATCAGTTGCTCGGCCAAAGACCACATCAGGTTAGGACCAGGCCTGCGCTCAAATGGTAATCTTCGTCTGTTTTTCGGGCCTTCTGCGGCGAAATGCCGCGTCTTTACCCAACAAAAACGGCTGTGTGCCCAAGGGCGCCAAAGTCAGGGGTCGAGTGTGTCCGGGGAATCACTTCATTACCTGGGGGAAATAACCATGACTAGCAGCAACGCTGCAGGCAGTCCTGCTCTACAGCCTGCGTTCCTGTCCAAGGAACGCATCATAGCCAAACCCGGCTTCAACCGCTGGCTGGTGCCGCCAGCTGCACTGGCCATCCATCTGTGCATCGGCATGGCGTATGGTTTTTCGGTGTTCTGGTTGCCGCTGTCCAAAGCCCTGGGCGTGACTGCGCCGGTGGCCTGCGCACCGGACATGGGTTTTATCGCGCAAGTGTTCTCGTCGCAATGCGACTGGCCGATTTCGATGCTCGGCTGGATCTACACCCTGTTTTTCATCTTCCTCGGTTGCTCTGCAGCCGTGTGGGGTGGCTGGCTTGAGCACGCCGGGCCGCGCAAGGCCGGTGTGGTGTCGGCGTTGTGCTGGTGCGGCGGCTTGCTGATTTCTGCATTGGGTATTTATACCCACCAGATCTGGTTGATGTGGCTGGGCTCGGGGGTTATCGGCGGTATTGGCCTGGGGCTGGGCTATATTTCGCCGGTTTCGACACTGATCAAGTGGTTCCCGGACAAGCGCGGCATGGCTACGGGCATGGCGATCATGGGCTTTGGTGGCGGGGCAATGGTGGGTGCGCCGCTGGCTGCAGCACTGATGAACCATTTTGCCGGGCCTGACGGTGTGGGCGTGTGGCAGAGCTTTGTGGCAATGGCGGCGATTTACTTCGTGTTCATGATCGGCGGCGCCTTGTCTTATCGCGTGCCACCAACCGGCTGGAAGCCTGAGGGCTGGAAGGCACCGGCAAAAAAAGCGTCTAACGCGATGATCACCCAGCGCCATGTACACGTCAGTGTGGCCTGGAAAACCCCCCAGTTTGCGCTGGTGTGGCTGGTGTTGTGCCTTAACGTTTCGGCCGGTATCGGCATCCTGGGCATGGCTTCGCCATTGTTGCAGGAAGTGTTCGCGGGCAAGTTGCTGGGCAATGACCTCACCTTCAGCCAGCTGGATGCCGCGCAATTGGCGCAGATCGCCGCGATTGCCGCGGGGTTCACCGGTTTGCTGAGCCTGTTCAACATTGGCGGGCGATTCTTCTGGGCGTCGTTCTCGGATTACCTGGGGCGAAAAAACACCTACTTTGTGTTCTTCGCACTGGGCTTTGCGCTGTACGCGATGATTCCGAACCTGGGCCATCTGGGCAACGTATCGCTGTTCGTGGCGGCGTTCTGCATCATCCTGTCGACGTACGGCGGCGGGTTTGCCACGGTGCCGGCGTATCTGGCCGACCTGTTCGGTACGCAAATGGTCGGCGCGATCCACGGTCGCCTGTTGACGGCCTGGGCCGCTGCGGGCGTGCTGGGGCCGGTGCTGGTCAACTACCTGCGCGAGTATCAGCTGAGCATCGGGGTAGAGCGTGCGGCGGCGTATGACATCACCTTGTACATCCTCGCCGGGCTGCTGGTGCTGGGCTTTATCTGCAACCTGCTGGTGCGCCCGGTGGCCGACAAATACTTTATGACCGACGCCGAACTGGCAGCCGAACAGGCGCTGGGGCACGACAAGGGCGCAGACGCCAGCACATCGCTGGAGTGGAAAGCCGCGCCGGGCAGCCGGCCATTGGTGATCGCCGCCTGGCTGGCCGTGGGCATTCCCTTGCTGTGGGGCGTGTGGGTAACGGTGCAGAAGACGGCGGTGTTGTTTCACTGATTGACGTGTTGAGTCTGCGCTGACGCCATCGCGAGCAAGCCCGCTCCCACAGACGGATTGCGTCTCTGTGGGAGCGGGCTTGCTCGCGATTCAGGCGGCGCGGCCTGTGCGTCAATGCGCATTACGTCAGCCACCGCACCCTTAATGTTTCTGTTTGCCTGACCCGTGCCTATAATGGCCACCTTTTTCGCCCAATGATTTTGCGGAGCTGGTGATGGCCGAACGTAAGGCGTCAGTCGAGCGCGATACTCTGGAAACCCAGATTAAAGCCTCGATCAACTTGGATGGTACCGGTAAGGCCCGATTCGATATCGGTGTTCCTTTTCTTGAGCACATGCTCGACCAGATCGCCCGACATGGGCTGATCGACCTGGACATCGAGTGCAAAGGCGACCTGCATATCGACGATCACCATACCGTCGAGGATGTCGGCATTACCCTGGGTAAAGCCTTCAGCGAAGCCGTCGGCGACAAAAAAGGCATGACCCGCTACGGCCACGCCTATGTCCCGCTGGACGAAGCGCTGTCCCGTGTAGTCATCGACTTTTCCGGTCGTCCTGGTCTGCAAATGCATGTTCCCTATACCCGCGCCACCGTAGGCGGTTTCGACGTTGACCTGTTCCAGGAGTTCTTCCAGGGCTTCGTCAACCACGCCAATGTCAGCCTGCACATCGACAACCTGCGCGGTACCAACACCCACCACCAGATCGAAACCGTGTTCAAGGCTTTCGGCCGCGCGCTGCGCATGGCCGTTGCACTGGATGAGCGCATGGCTGGGCAAATGCCTTCTACCAAGGGCGTGCTCTGATGCAGACAGTTGCGGTAATCGATTACGGCATGGGTAACCTGCACTCGGTGGCCAAGGCGCTGGAGCACGTTGGCGCCGGCCGGGTGCTGATTACCAGCGATGCCAGCGTGATTCGCGAAGCCGACCGCGTGGTGTTTCCGGGTGTGGGCGCGATTCGCGACTGCATGGCGGAAATCCGTCGTCTGGGTTTTGACTCGCTGGTACGCGAAGTCAGTCAGGATCGTCCGTTTCTCGGTATTTGTGTCGGCATGCAAGCCTTGCTCGACAGCAGCGAAGAGAACGGCGGCGTTGATTGCATCGGCCTGTTTCCGGGCGCCGTGAAGTTCTTCGGCAAGGACCTGCACGAAGACGGCGAGCACCTCAAGGTGCCGCACATGGGCTGGAACGAAGTGCAGCAAAAAGTCGATCACCCGCTGTGGCACGGTATCCCCGACCTGGCGCGGTTCTACTTTGTACACAGCTACTACATTGCGGCGGGCAATCCCCGCCAGGTAGTCGGTGGCGGGCATTACGGTGTTGATTTCGCCGCAGCGCTGGCCGAGGGCTCGCGCTTCGCGGTGCAGTTCCACCCGGAAAAAAGCCATACCCACGGCTTGCAGCTGCTGGAAAACTTTGCGGCCTGGGATGGCCGCTGGTAATGGCGCCGCGCAAGAAGCCGCCGATTCTCACGCTCACCCCCGAGCAAGAGAGCGAAGCCAACAGCAAGATCAAACGCTTTATGGAAGACCGCTTCGAACTGGACCTGGGTTCGTTCGAGGCGGCTGAAATCCTTGAGCTGTTCACCCGCGAAATCGCCCCGCATTACTACAATCGGGCGATTTTCGATGTGCAAGCGCACCTCAAAGAGAGGTTCGAGAGCATCGAAAGCGACCTGTGGGCGCTCGAGAAGAACTGATTTCCGAGTCTCAGACTCCCGAATTTGAAGGTTTGCCACATGCTGATTATTCCCGCTATCGATCTTAAAGACGGTGCCTGCGTACGTCTGCGTCAGGGCCGCATGGAAGACTCCACGGTGTTTTCCGATGACCCGGTGAGCATGGCTGCCAAATGGGTAGAGGGCGGTTGCCGCCGTCTGCACCTGGTCGACCTGAACGGTGCCTTTGAAGGCCAGCCGGTCAACGGCGAAGTGGTCACTGCCATTGCCAAATTGTACCCGCACCTGCCGATTCAGATCGGCGGCGGGATTCGCTCCCTGGAAACCATCGAGCATTACGTCAAGGCGGGCGTGAGCTATGTGATCCTGGGCACCAAGGCAGTGAAAAACCCGGAGTTCGTGGCCGAGGCCTGCCGCGCATTCCCGGGCAAGATCATTGTCGGTATGGATGCCAAAGACGGCTTCGTGGCCACCGACGGCTGGGCTGAAGTCAGCACCGTGCAGGTCATCGACCTGGCCAAGCGTTTTGAAGCGGACGGCGTGTCGGCCATCGTTTATACCGACATTGCCAAAGACGGCATGATGCAGGGCTGTAACGTTAGCTATACCGCTGCATTGGCTGCTGCTACCAGCATCCCGGTGATCGCTTCGGGTGGCATCCACAACCTGGGTGATATCAAGGCCCTGATGGATGCCAGGGCTCCTGGCATCGTCGGCGCCATCACCGGTCGTGCCATCTATGAAGGCACGCTGGATGTAGCCGAGGCTCAAGCCTTCTGCGACAGCTACAAGGCCTGAGGAGAGACCCATGGCGCTGGCCAAACGCATCATCCCTTGCCTGGACGTGGATAACGGCCGGGTCGTCAAGGGCGTCAAGTTCGAGAACATTCGCGATGCCGGCGACCCGGTGGAAATCGCTCGTCGCTACGACGAGCAGGGTGCTGACGAGATTACCTTTCTCGATATCACTGCCAGCGTCGATGGTCGCGACACCACGCTGCATACCGTCGAGCGCATGGCCAGCCAGGTGTTTATCCCGCTGACCGTTGGCGGCGGCGTGCGCTGCATCCAGGACATCCGCAACCTGCTCAATGCCGGGGCCGACAAGGTTTCGATCAACACTGCAGCGGTGTTCAACCCCGAGTTTGTGGGCGAAGCGGCGCAGCATTTTGGTTCGCAATGCATTGTGGTTGCCATTGATGCCAAGAAAGTCTCCTTGCCGGGCGAAACCCCGCGCTGGGAGATTTTCACCCACGGCGGGCGCAAGCCTACCGGGCTCGATGCGGTCGAGTGGGCAATGAAGATGGAAGGCCTGGGCGCTGGCGAGATCTTGCTGACCAGCATGGATCAGGACGGCATGAAAAGTGGTTTTGACCTGGGCGTGACCCGTGCCATCAGCGATGCGCTGGGCATTCCGGTGATTGCCTCGGGTGGCGTGGGCAACTTGCAGCACCTGGCTGACGGCATCCTTGAAGGTCACGCCAGTGCGGTACTGGCAGCGAGTATTTTCCACTTCGGCGAATACACTGTGCCAGAGGCCAAGGCGTACATGGCTGAGCGCGGAATCGTGGTCCGTTAAGGCCAAAGGCTACTGGACAGCATGGCGTGCCCACGGCACTCTTGAGCACGCCATGGATTCAGGTCGCCTGTCATGTTCAAACGCTTTTTGCCTGTTCTCGTCAGTTCCACGATGTGGCTGGCGAGTACCGCTTTTGCGGCCGATACGTCGAACCCGTCGATCGTATTGCTGACTGAAAACTTCCCGCCCTACAACATGGCCAAAAACGGCAAGAATTTTGCGCAAAACGACAATATTGAAGGCATCGCCGTCGATATCCTGCGTGAAACCTTTAAACGTGCCGATATCTCCTACAGCATGACCCTGCGTTTCCCTTGGGAGCGTATTTATCACCTCGCCCTTGAAAACCCCGGCTACGGCGTGTTCGTCACGGCCCGCGTGCCCGAGCGTGAAAAACTGTTCAAGTGGGTAGGCCCCATCGGCCCGGACGACTGGGTGTTGCTGGCCCGAGGGGATAGCCCGATTACCCTGACGTCCCTTGAACAGGCCCGCCAGTACCGGGTGGGGGCTTACAAGGGCGACGCCATTGCCCTGTCCCTTGAGAAGCAGGGGCTGGCGCCGGTGATCGTGTTGCGTGATCAGGACAACGCCCGCAAGTTGCAGGCCGGGCAAATCGACCTGTGGGCCACGGGGGCGCCGGCCGGGCAGTTTTTGGCGCGGCAAGTGGGGATTTCCGGGTTCAAGACGGTGTTGCGCTTTCATCAGGCCGAGTTGTATCTGGCGCTGAACAAGGATGTGCCTGACGAGTTGGTGAGCAAGTTGCAGAAGGCGCTGGATCAGCTAAGGGCTGAGGGCGTGCTGCAGAAGATCAGCGCGAAGTACCTGTAACCCCAGGTACTGCCTAACCTGTGGGAGCGGGCTTGCCCGCGATGGCATCCCCCCGGTTTGCCTGACAGACCGCATGCCTGCATCGCAGGCAAGCCAGCGCCCACAAGAGCCAGCTGGTGCGTATCCCGTTTTCAGCGATAAACCCCATCCTTCCCATGCCCGGCCATCGCCTTGTTGCTGCGCACACCGATCATCTGCCTGATATCGATCCAGTCAATGCCCTGGGCCTTGAGCCTGGGCAGTTCGCGTTCGAGCACAGCGAGGGTCTGTGGATAAGGATGGCCGATCATCACTGCCGAACCCTGCTTGTGCGCCAACTTGATCGCGGTTTGCAGTTGCGTGGTGATCGCCTGTTCTGTGCGCACATCATCGAGAAACACATCCCGCGAAACACTGGCCAGGCCGATTTTTTGTGCTTCGGCTGCGGCGACCGTTTGCGCGCTGGTGCGGCTGTCGACAAAGAACTTATGGCGCTGCTGCAAATTGCCCATCAGCCAGGCCATTGCTTGCGGCTGGGAGGTCATGCGGCTGCCCATATGGTTGTTGATGCCGCTGGTGTAGGGCACGGCCTTGAATGCGGCGTTGAGGCGTTTTGCCAGTTCGTCGACTGGCAAGTCCGGGTGCCAGGCAAAAGGCCCGGTGGCCGGGTCCATCGGCATATGCAAGATCACGATCTTGCCGGCCTTGTGGGCTTCGCGGGCAAACTCGGCGGCATGGGGGGTGTCGGGCATCACAGCGGTGGTAACCGGGCCGGGCAAGGCCAGCACGCGGCGGTCCCGGGGCAGGTTTTGCCCCAGGTCATCGATGATCAGGCTCAAGTAAGCCTTGTGCGGTGTGGCGGGCGCGCTGGCCGGTGCCGCGTGGGCGGCACCGGTCAGGCAGCAGAGCAGGGCGAAGGCCAGGGGAAGACGCACCTCAGTTGCCGCGTGTGATGCTCAAGCCTTTAAGCAGGCTCAGGGCCTGGCTCAGCTGGAAGTCATCGTCCTGGGGCATTGGCTTGGCTTTGGGGCCGGAGCCGGTCGGTTTGTCGGCACCGCCGTTGCCATTGCCGAGGTGACCTTGCAGGTCGGCCTCCTTGTAGTACTCGGTGTCTTGCTCGCGGGTGATCTTGGCGCGGCTGACTTCGATGTCCGGCACGATGCCCTGGGCCTGGATCGAGCGCCCGTTCGGAGTGAAGTACAGCGCCGTGGTGATCTTCAGCGCGCGGTCATTGTTCAGTGGCAGTACGGTTTGCACCGAGCCTTTGCCGAAGCTGGTGGTGCCCATCACCACGCCGCGTTTCTGATCCTGCAAGGCACCGGCGACGATCTCGGACGCCGAGGCGCTGCCGCCGTTGATCAGCACCACCAATGGCACGCCTTCGCTCAAGTCCTTGCCGGTGGCCGAGAAACGCAGCTCCGAGTTGGCAATGCGGCCCTTGGTGTAGACGATCAGACCCTTGGTGATGAAATGGTCTACCACTTCAACTGCCGACTGCAGCACGCCGCCCGGGTTGTTGCGCAGGTCGAGGATGATGCCCTTGAGGCGTTTATTGCCGTTTTCGCGGCGCAGTTTGGACAGTGCTGCGGCCACTTCTTCGCCGGTCTTGACCTGGAACTGGGTAATACGGATATAGCCGTAGCCATCTTCAAGCAGCTGGGCCTTGACGCTCTTGACCTGGATATTGGCGCGGGTCAGGGTCACGTCGAAAGGCGTGCCGCCGTTGCGCACCAGGGTCAGGGTGATTTTCTGGCCGATCTTGCCGCGCATTTTGTCCACGGCTTCGGTCATGCTCAGGCCGCGAGTGGGCTGGCCATTGATCTTGACGATAAAGTCACCGGCCTGGATGCCGGCCTTGCTGGCAGGGGTGTCGTCGATCGGCGAGACGATTTTGATGTTGCCGTCTTCAGTGCCGACCTCAATACCCAACCCGCCGAACTCGCCGCTGGTGCTTTCCTGCAGCTCGGCGAAATCTTCCGGCCCCAGGTAGGCAGAATGCGGGTCGAGGTTGCTGAGCATGCCCTTGATGGCATTCTCCAGCAGGGTTTTGTCGTCTACCGGCTCAACATAGGCGGCCTTGATCCGATCCATGACCTCGGCAAATGTGCGCAGCTCTTCCAGAGGCAGCGGTGCCTTGGCGCTGGTAGCAGCCCCGGCTGGCGGAATGCTCGGCTCGGCAGCAAATGCCAATGGCGAGCCGATCAGCAGAGCGATCGTCAGGGCCAGCGAGTTGAGGCGGGACAAATGCGGCATGTTGAGCGAACTCCTACGTATTAAAGGTGATGGACTCATCCCTGAGTGCGACACCATTGTGCAGGGTCGCTTGGGCGTCCCTGCTGACGAATAGCAAAATACAGTGCTGGCGTGGCCTGACCACCGCTGTTGCCCACGGTGGAAATCACCTCGCCGGCTTTTACAACGTCGCCGGCAGACTTGAGCAACGTCTGATTGTGGCCATACAAGCTTAAGAAACCATTACCGTGGTCCAGAATCACCAGTTGGCCTGCACCGCGCAGCCAGTCGGCAAACACCACGCGACCACCGTGTACGGCGTGTACCTGGGTGCCGGCACCTGCACTGATCATCACGCCGTCCCACTTGGTGCGCGAGTCGTCGCCACGGGTTTCACCGAAGCGTGCAAGCAGTCGACCATCAACCGGCCACGGAAGTTTGCCCCGGGCTTGAGAAAAAGCACCGCCGTAGGACGCACCTGCGCTGGAGACCAAGGGACCCGGCGTGGATTGCACCGGTTTGCGCGGGGCGTCGGTGGCCACCGAGGCAGCCTCGCGCTGGCGTTTTTTCTCGGCTTCCTGTTGCGCAATCAGGGCTTTTTGTCGTGCCTGTTCGGCTTCGCGGGCCTGGCGGGCGAGCGTTTCTTCGATGGTCTTGAGGACGTTAGCCAGATCGGCCTGATCTTGCTCGCGAGCCTGCAGCTTCTGGTCGCGGTCCTTGACGTCGGTATTGAGCTTGGCCAGGACTTGCTGACGCTCTGCACGCACCTTGTCGAGCTCGGCGCGCTGGGCGTCCAGGCTGCTTTTCTGGGTCAGCAGTTGCGCTTGCTGCAAGTTGATATCGGCTTCGACATTGGCCAACTGGCGCAGGGTTTCGTTAAAACCCTTGAGCTGGGCCAGGCGGGCTTCGCTCAGGTAATCGTAATAGGTGAGCGTTCGGGCGAACTTCTCGGGGTTTTGCTGGTTGAGCAGCATCTTCAGGTATTCCTGACGCCCGCCCTGATAGGCGGCACGGGCCTGAATGGCGATCAGGCGTTGCTGTTCAAGTTTTGCGCTGTGGAGTTTTTTTTTCTCGCTATCTAGGCGCAGCAGCTCGCCTTCACTCTTTTTTAGTTCTTGTTGCAGGGCTTCTACCTGCTTCTCCAGCTTGCCGATTTCGGTTTCGGTGCCGCGCAGGTCTTTCTGCACGCCGGATTTTTCTTCCTGGAGCTTGCCCAGGAGCTTTTTCAGCTCGCTGATATCCTGGCGCGTAGCATCCAGCTGCTGTTGGGTTTGCGCGCGCTCGTCGGCAAACGCCGGTTGGAGCAGGCATGCGAGGGTCAGGGCTATAAGGGCGCGAAGCATGGGGCGGGCGACACCTGGGGAACGGGACGGCCTAGTATGCCCGCCCTCGTCACCTATAAGAAATGGATGAAGGTGAAATTGTAGCCGTTGATCCTGTGGGAGCGGGCTTGCTCGCGATAGCATCACCACACAATGCCTGATGCACCGCGTCGCCGGTATCGCGAGCAAGCCCGCTCCCACAGGCATTGCATTGTTTTATGCGTCAACCAGAATCGATTTGCCGGTCATCTCTTGCGGCTGAGGCAGGCCCAGCAGCTTGAGCATGGTCGGCGCCACGTCGGCCAGTACGCCGCCTTCGCGAACCTTGAGCGCACGCTTGCCCACATAGATGAACGGTACGGGTTCGCAGGTGTGGGCGGTGTGTGCCTGGCCTGTGGACTCGTCTTCCATTTGCTCGACGTTGCCGTGGTCAGCGGTGATCAGGGCTTCGCCACCAACCTTGTCCAGCGCTTCAACGATACGGCCCACGCAGGCATCCAGGCACTCAACCGCTTTGACGGCGGCGTCGAATACACCACTGTGGCCGACCATGTCGCCGTTGGCGTAATTGACCACAATCACGTCATAACGCTGGTTTTCGATGGCGTCGACGATATGGTCGGTGACTTCGGGGGCGCTCATTTCCGGCTGCAGGTCGTAGGTGGCGACTTTCGGCGACGGCACCAGAATGCGCTCTTCGCCCGGGAACGGTTCTTCACGCCCGCCCGAAAAGAAGAAGGTCACGTGGGCGTATTTTTCGGTTTCGGCGATGCGCAGCTGGGTTTTGCCGTTTTTGGCCAGGTAATCGCCCAGTACGTTTTCCAGGCTGCCGGGGGCAAATGCGCTGGGCGCCGGGATGCTGGCAGCGTATTGGGTCAGCATCACGAAACCGGCCAGCTTTGGCTGACGGGCGCGGGCGAAGGCGTCGAAATCATCTTCAACGAACACCCGGGTCAGTTCGCGGGCGCGGTCGGCACGGAAGTTCATGAAGACCACGGCGTCGCCGTCTTCAACCTTCACGGGCTCGCCGATGGTGGTGGCCTTGACGAACTCGTCGCTTTCGCCACGCTCGTAGGCCGCTTCCAGGCCTTGTTGGGCGGTGGCGGCGTTGAACTCGCCCTTGCCGTCGACGATCAGGTTGTACGCCTGCTCTACGCGGTCCCAGCGATTATCGCGGTCCATTGCGAAGTAACGGCCAATCAGGCTGGCGATACGGCCCTTGCCCAGGTCCTTGAACGCCTCGTCCAGCAGCTCAATGGACGAAGCCGCGCTTTTTGGCGGGGTATCGCGGCCATCGAGGAAGGCGTGCAGGTAGATTTTTTCTGCGCCGCGTTTAAAGGCCAGCTCGGCCATTGCGATCAGGTGGTCCTGATGGCTGTGTACGCCACCATCGGACAGCAAACCCAGGATATGCACGGCCTTGCCTGCACCCACGGCCTTGTCGACCGCGGCACAAATGGTCGGGTTTTCAAAGAACTCGCCATCGCGGATGGATTTGGTGACACGGGTGAAATCCTGATACACCACGCGGCCGGCGCCCAGGTTCATGTGGCCGACCTCGGAGTTGCCCATCTGGCCGTCAGGCAGACCGACATCCATGCCCGAACCCGAGATCAGGCCGTTCGGCATGCTCGCGCAAAGACGATCCAGCACCGGTTTCTTGGCCGAATAAACGGCGTTGTATTCGTGACTTTCACTGTGACCGAAGCCATCCAGGATGATCAGGACCAAAGGTTTAGGCGTGGTAGTCATAGATCCCACTCGTGGCTGGTTTATAAGAAGGTATGCAGAGGACGCGCAGTTTAAAGCGAAGTTCATGTGGCGTCACCGCCGGGCGGGGTTTGGCCGACCAAGGTGGCTGTGTATACTGGCCCACATTTTACGACCCTGGAACCTTCTGATGGTTGAGCACCTGATTGCATTTGCGACTTCTCACTACCTGCTTGTAGGCGCGTTTGTCATCCTGCTGGCGCTGTTGATCGCCCACGAGATGAGCCGTGGCGGGCGCAGCATCAGCACGGGCGAACTGACCGGCCTGGTCAATCGCGACGAAGGTGTGGTGATTGATATTCGCCCGGCCAAGGATTTTGCCGCCGGCCACATCGTGGGTGCTATTAATATCCCGCAAGACAAACTGATGGCGCGCATTGCCGAGCTGGACAAGCACAAGGGCAAGACCCTCATTCTGGTCGACGCTGCCGGCCAGCACTCGGGCGGCCATGCCCGTGAGCTGCTCAAGGCTGGCTACAATGCGGCCAAGCTGTCTGGCGGCATCTCCAGCTGGCGCGCCGACAACCTGCCAGTGGTGAAGTAAGCATGTCCAAGGTCATCGTTTACTCCAGCGACTACTGCCCTTACTGCATGCGGGCCAAGGCCCTGCTTGAGAACAAGGGTGTTGCCTTCGAAGAAATCAAGGTCGACGGCAAGCCACAGGTACGCGCCGAGATGGCGCAGAAGGCCGGTCGCACGTCGGTCCCGCAAATCTGGATCGGTGACAAGCATGTTGGCGGATGCGATGACCTGTTTGCTCTTGAGCGCGCAGGTAAATTGGATGCGCTGCTGAACGTCTGACTCTCATTCTCTATAAGCCCCAAGATCAACAAGGATCTGTGATGACTGACCAACAGAACACCGCTGCTGTTAGCGATGAAGACACCGCTCCACAATTCTCCCTGCAGCGCATCTACGTGCGTGACCTGTCGTTCGAAGCGCCAAAAAGCCCGGCGATCTTCCGTCAGCAGTGGGAGCCGAGCGTTGGCCTGGACCTGAACACCCGTCAAAAGCCGCTGGAAGGCGACTTCCACGAAGTGGTTCTGACCCTGTCGGTTACCGTTAAAAACGGCGACGAAGTGGCGTTTATTGCTGAAGTGCAACAGGCTGGCATCTTCCTGATCAAAAACCTTGATCCAGCGTCGATGAACCACACCCTGGGCGCGTTCTGCCCGAACATCCTGTTCCCGTATGCCCGTGAAACCCTGGACAGCCTGGTAACTCGCGGCTCGTTCCCGGCGTTGATGCTGGCTCCGGTGAACTTCGATGCCCTGTACGCGCAAGAACTGCAGCGCATGCAGGAAGAAGGCAGCCCGACTGTTCAATAAACAGCCGATGCCACAAAAAAAGCGCCTTAAGGGCGCTTTTTTTGTGTGTTGGAGCGGGCTTGCTCGCGATGGAATCGCTGCAGTGCAACAGGTACACCGCGTAGCCTGCATCGCGGGCAAGCCCGCTCCCACAGGGGTGGTGTGATTACTTGAACCCTTGCTGGCGCCAGGCTTCGTACACCGCCACGGCCACGGTGTTGGACAGGTTCAGGCTGCGGCAGCCTTCGCGCATGGGCAGGCGCAGGCGGTGATCGCCGTCCAGGGCGTCGAGCACCTCAGGCGGCAAGCCACGGCTTTCAGGGCCGAAGAGAAAGGCATCGCCCTCGGCAAACTGCACGTCGTGAAACGGCTTCGAGCCTTTGGTGGTGAAGGCAAACAGGCGCGGATGGCCCAGGCTTTCAAGGCAACTGGCCAGGTCGGCATGCCGCTTGAGTGGCGCATACTCGTGGTAATCGAGCCCTGCCCGGCGCAAGCGCTTGTCGTCCAGCTCAAAACCGATAGGCTCGATCAAATGCAGGTGGCAGCCGCTGTTGGCGCACAGCCTGATAATGTTGCCGGTATTCGGCGGAATTTCTGGTTGAAAAAGGATGACGTGAAACATGCACGGCTCCGAACTTAAAGATGGGCAGCATTCTACGCCTGAAGAAGACCCGCGACCGAAACTATGGCCACGGGTTTTGGGTTCTTTGGTGATAGTGGGCGTGATGGTGGGGATGATGATCGGTCGTTTGACCGCGCCAACCCCGGTTGAGCTGCAACAGGTGGACGTGCTGCCCGGTGGCCTGGTGGTGTGGTTCAGCGCCGAGCCCAAGCTGCATGGCGAGTTGGTCGACGGCACGCTGGGGTTGCTGTTCGATGCCAAGGGCAAGGTGCAGAGCGGCCAGTTGACGTTTAACGGCAAGAGTGTGAACTGGCGGGTGCGTGATACAGATAGCGGGTTGCTGCTGACCCTGGTGGCGGCCCGTGCCTTGCGGGGCGACTGGGCCGGGGCGCCGCAGGATGGGCGCTGGCGGTTGCAGGTGAACCTGCGAGAGTAATAAAAGAGGGAATTCCAGCCTGCCTGTACCGGGTTCCCCAAAAGCGTTGTGCGCGTTGATGCAAAAGGCATCAAGGCTGCGGGTGTAAAAGTGGGGAGTCTTGACCTGCCTGTATCAAGGTCCCCTAAACCGGTGTTGCGTGTAATAGGTATTGCAGGGGGCGTGCCAGTTTTTGACTCTTTGTAAAAATTGCCTCTTGAGTACGCAAAAGCCCCGGATTCCGGGGCTTTTGTTTGGGGGCTGATTTTGTTCCAGGGTTTGGCGCAAACCCTTGGGCTAGAGCTGTGCACGATATTGGGGCAGGTTGCTTGAGGGTGGTGCGGTCAGATCAAGAGCCCCTCACCCTAACCCTCTCCCGGAGGGAGAGGGGACTAAAAGCAAAAGCAGATTTATGCAGCACCACCAATCAGCTCTCTCTCCCGGAGGGAGAGGGGGACTAAAAGCAAAAGCAGATTTATGCAACACCGCCAATCAGCTCCCTCTCCCTCCGGGAGAGGGTTGGGGTGAGGGCGCTTTTGAACGGCTTCAGGCCTCGTCGCCCTCATCCTCGTCGCCATCGATCTTCATGCCCAGTTCCTTGATCTTGCGGGTCAAGGTGTTGCGGCCCCAGCCCAGCAGCACCGCAGCGTCGCGGCGACGGCCTGCGGTGTGCTTGAGCGCGGTTTCGATCATGATCCGCTCAAAGGTGGGTACGGCACTGTCGAGCAGATTGGACTGGCCACGCCCCAGCGCCTGATCAGCCCACTGGCGCAGCGCCTGCTCCCAGTTGGTGACAGGGGAGGCGTCCTGTTGCAGGTTCAGCAGCTCAGGGGGCAGGTCACCGATATGTACTTCGCGACCCGATGCCATCACCGTGATCCAGCGGCAAGTGTTCTCCAGCTGGCGCACATTGCCCGGCCACGGCAGGTTTTTCAGATATTGCTCGGTCTCGGCCTTGAGCAGTTTGGGCTCCACTGACAGCTCTTGCGCAGCGCTGCTGAGGAAATGCCGGGCCAGGGTCGGGATATCTTCGCGGCGGTCCGACAGGCGCGGGATATGGATGCGGATCACGTTCAGGCGGTGAAACAGGTCTTCACGAAACTTGCCGGCCTGCACCAGGGTTTCCAGGTTCTGGTGCGTGGCGGCGATGATGCGAACATCGACCTTGACCGGCATGTGCCCGCCAACCCGGTAGAACTCGCCATCGGCCAGCACCCGCAGCAGGCGGGTCTGGGTGTCGGCCGGCATGTCGCCGATTTCATCGAGGAACAAAGTGCCGCCATCGGCCTGTTCAAAACGGCCGCGGCGCAGGTTCGCAGCGCCGGTGAAAGCGCCTTTTTCATGGCCGAACAGCTCGGATTCCATCAGGTCCTTGGGGATCGCAGCCATGTTCAACGCGATAAACGGTGATGCGGCGCGCGGGCTGTGGCGGTGCAGGGCGTGGGCCACCAGCTCTTTGCCCGTGCCTGACTCGCCGTTGATCAACACCGTGATGTTGGAGTGGCTCAGGCGGCCAATGGCCCGAAACACCTCTTGCATGGCCGGCGCTTCGCCGATGATTTCCGGGGTGGGGGCCAGCGTCGGCGCCACGGCCAGGCCTTGTTGTTCCTGGGCGTGCTGGTTGGCGCGCTTGACCAGGGACACGGCGTCGTCGACGTCGAACGGTTTGGGCAGGTATTCGAATGCCCCGCCCTGGTAGGACGCCACTGCGCTGTCCAGGTCGGAATGAGCCGTCATGATGATCACCGGCAGGCGCGGGTGTTGCTCGCGGATTTTGGCGAGCAGGTCCAGGCCGCTGGAACCGGGCATGCGGATATCGGAAATGATCACGTCAGGCTGCTGGCGAGCCAGTCGGCTCATGACCCCATCGGCACTGTCGAAACTTTGTGTGGTCATGCCTTCCTGTTGCAAGGCTTTTTCCAGGACCCAGCGGATTGAACGGTCGTCGTCGACGATCCACACGGTTTCACTTCGGCTCATGTCGATGCGGCTCCTTGTTCCAGTGGTAGAAAGATCGAGAAGAGTGTGTGGCCGGGGTGGCTTTCACACTCGATCAACCCCTGGTGCTGACTGATGATGTTTTGCGTGATGGCCAGGCCCAGCCCGGTACCGTCCGGGCGGCCGCTGACCATCGGAAAAAACAGGGTGTCCTGCAGTTCGGCCGGTATGCCCGGGCCGTTGTCGATAATTTCGATTTTGGTGACCAGCCGGTGGCGTATATGGCCAATGGTGAACTGGCGCATGGCGCGGGTGCGCAGGCTGATGCGCCCCAGGCGCAGCTCGTTCTGGCTGCCGATGGCCTGCATCGCGTTGCGCACGATATTGAGTACTGCCTGGATCATCTGTTCACGGTCGATCAGCAGGTCGGGCAGGCTGGGGTCATAGTCACGCACCAACGTGATGCTGCCCTGTGTCTCGGCCTCGACCAGATTGCACACGCGTTCAAGCACTTCGTGGACGTTGGTCATGGCCAGCGACGGCAGTTTGTTGGAGCCCAGCATGCGGTCGACCAGGTTACGCAGGCGGTCAGCTTCTTCAATGATGACGTTGGTGTAGTCGCGCAGGTTTTCGTCGGGCAGTTGGCGGGCCAGCAACTGGGCCGCGCCGCGAATGCCGCCCAGCGGGTTCTTGATTTCGTGGGCCAGGCCGCGCACCAGCATCTTGCTGGTTTCCTGCTTGGACAGCTGGGCTTCTTCTTTGGTGATGCGCAGCAGGCGGTCGCGGGGGTGCACCTCAAGCAGCAGCAGGGTGCCGGCGTTGCTCAAGATGGGCGTTACTGCATAGTCCACCGTCAGGTTCTGGCCCGTCAGCGAGGTCAGCATGGCTTCGCGCTTGGTAAACGGGTGTGCTTGCTCAACCGCCTGGCGCAGCGAGTGCAGTGCCTCGGTGGACTCAGTGAACAGCTCGCTGATGAATTGCCCGTGACTGCGTTGACCGCTGATCGCCAGCAGCATCTCTGCCGCCGGGTTCATGTACTCAAGGCGCAGGTCGGCATTGAGTAGAAGCGTTGCGGTGGTCAGGTTGTCGAGTAACAGTCGGTGCAGGGCGTCACTGATGGTCATGGGCCGATCCCGGATTGCGTGCGCGGGTGAAGCGCTGGTGCAAGGAAAATGCAAAAACCAAACCAAGGCTCCGAAAAGAAGCGTCGCCCCCCTGAAATAGGCGTTTACAACTTGAACGCATATCGCCGCAATCCGGCTCGCGAGTGTTTTTGAACCAAATTGGGCTGGTTAATGCACTATCAAACTATAGTTGCACCAATATAGTGCAATTTAGGTGAATGGATTCAGTTGCTTGAAAAAGGGCATGGGATTGTTGTTATTGCCGCAGCCGGGCGTCTGTAGCAGCTGCCGAAGGCTGCGTTCGAGCGCGCAGCGGTCGCAAACCCTGAGTGCGCGATTGAACTGAGACACCGCGATCTCTGATGTGGCGACCGCTTCGCGCTCGGACGCAGCCTCCGGCAGCTGCTACGGGCCTTGCGTGGTTAATGGGACAAGGGCATGCCAGGTGTGCCGGCATAGAACACGATCAGTTCAACCGGGGCCTTTCCGCTGGTGCCGCGATGGGCGGTGTTGACCATCTCGGGCAGTGCCTGGCCAGGCCTAAGTGTGGTTTTGTGCAGGCCGTCTTCGGTTTCAACCGTCAGTTCGCCAGCCACCACATAGGCGATATTAGGCATGGGGTGCGTGTGCCATTTCAGTGCGGTGCTGGCCGGAAGGGTGATTTTGACCACGGTGAATTCCGGCTTGCCGTCCGGCCAGGTGTAAGGGGTGCCAATCCACGATTGCCCGGTCTTGAGCAGTTGCTCGACCTTCACAGCAGTGGGTGGGCTGGCGCAGCCCAGCAGAAGCAGGCAGGCGAACGACAACAGCAGGGCTTTGAGGGTGAGTAGGGGGTGCATGTCAGTCTCCAGTGGTTGAGGGCCATAAACTACCCATCACCCAATCAGGTGGCTGTCAGGGACTGACACGAATCCAGAGGCTCTGATCCGATGCTTGCGTAAGACGACGCCCACAAAAAAGCCTCCCGAAGGAGGCTTTTTCGAATCACGCCGCTTGCGCGGGCGTCACCGGATTAGCAGCTGTAGTACAGCTCGTATTCCAGTGGGTGTACGAAGGTACGAACCTGGATTTCTTCTTCGCTTTTCAGGGCGATGTACGCGTCGATGAAGTCGTCGCTGAAAACGCCGCCTTTGGTCAGGAACGCACGGCCCTTGTCCAGCTCTTCCAGGGCTTCTTTCAGGCTGCCGCAAACTTGTGGGATCTCTTTGGCCTCTTCAGGCGGCAGGTCATACAGGTTTTTGTCAGCTGCGTCGCCAGGGTGGATCTTGTTCTGGATACCGTCCAGACCAGCCATCATCAGTGCGGCAAAGCACAGGTATGGGTTGGCTGCCGGGTCCGGGAAACGAGCTTCGATACGGCGAGCTTTAGGGCTGGACACGTAAGGAATACGGATCGAAGCCGAACGGTTACGAGCCGAGTAGGCCAGCATGACCGGCGCTTCGAAACCTGGTACCAGACGCTTGTAGGAGTTGGTAGCCGGGTTGGTGAAGCCGTTCAGGGCCTTACCGTGCTTGATGATACCGCCGATGAAGTACAGGGCAGTGTCGGACAGGCCGGCATAGCCTTCGCCTGCGAAGGTGTTCTTGCCATCTTTGGAAATGGACATGTGAACGTGCATACCCGAGCCGTTGTCGCCGTACAGAGGCTTTGGCATGAAGGTAGCGGTACGGCCGTAGGCGTCTGCCACGTTGTGTACGCAGTACTTCAGGGTCTGAACTTCGTCAGCTTTTTTCACCAGGGTGTTGAACTGCACGCCGATTTCGTTCTGGCCAGCAGTTGCCACTTCGTGGTGGTGAACTTCGATAACCAGGCCCATTTCTTCCATGGCGTTGCACATGGAGGTACGGATTTCGTGGTCATGGTCGAATGGCGGAACCGGGAAATAGCCGCCCTTGACGCCAGGACGGTGGCCTTTGTTGCCGCCTTCCACGTCCTGGTCGGACATCCACGAACCTTGTTCGGAGTAGATCTTGAACATCGAACCGGAGATGTCGGACTTGAATTTCACCTGGTCGAAGATGAAGAACTCTGGCTCCGGGCCAACGAAAACGGTGTCGCCGATACCGGTGGACTTCAGGTATTCCTCGGCACGGGTAGCGATGGCGCGTGGGTCGCGGTCATAGCCCTGCATGGTCGAAGGTTCGATGATGTCGCACACCAGGATCAGCGTAGGCTGTTCGGTGAACGGGTCCAGAACGGCCGTGCTGTCGTCTGGCAGCAGGATCATGTCGGACGCTTCGATGCCTTTCCAGCCAGCGATGGAGGAGCCGTCGAACATTTTGCCGTCGGTGAAGAAGTTTTCATCCAGCGCATCACGGGCCGGCATGGTCACGTGGTGCTGAGTGCCTTTGGTATCAGTGAAGCGCAGATCAATCCACTTGACGTCATGATCTTTGATGAGTTGAACCGACTTCGACATAGTGTCCTCCGGGGTGGCTTAGGGCGGGTAGTGGAATGCCCTTAATAAGTGGTTGATGCCGGCGCGAATACTCTGCCAAGGCAACCTGCCTCACAAGGGAGCAAATTGCATGCCAGTGCCCCGACTTGGGCGTAATGCGCCAATCTCAAGCAGGTAAGCGGGGCAGACTACCGATTAGCGGCGTTTATCGCACCCAAATGAAGCGAAATCGAGCGTTTATGTTCCATTTTGGTGCGACGAAAACCGTTTGTACGATAACTGGTTAAACCTTGAGCAATTTCCGCTATAATCCGCGCCCCCCTTTTTTGGCAGGCTGCTCGCGCGCTGTTTTCATGAAACTAATCGTTAAAGTCTTCCCCGAAATCACTATCAAGAGCCGTCCGGTTCGGATGCGTTTCGTCCGTCAATTGGCCAAAAACATCCGCACTGTGCTCCGCGATCTGGACCCGGCTGTGGTGGTGACGGGCGTGTGGGACAACATCGAGCTGCAAACGCGCGTAACCGACCCTAAAGCCTTGAAAGAAATGACCGAACGCCTGAGCTGCATGCCGGGCATCGCGCATTTCCTGCAGGTCGACGAGTACCCTCTGGGCGACTTCGACGACATCGTTGAGAAGTGCAAGCTGCACTTCGGCGATGCACTGGCGGGCAAACTCTTTTCGGTGCGTTGCAAGCGCGCTGGCAAGCACCCGTTTACCTCGATGGAAGTCGAGAAATACGTCGGCAGCAAGCTGCGGCGTGAGTGCGGTGCGGCCGGAATCGAGCTGAAAAAGCCCGAAATTGAAGTTCGAATTGAAATTCGCGACCAACGGTTGTTTGTGATTCACAATCAGCACGACAGTATTGGTGGCTACCCGCTGGGTTCGCTTGAGCAGACCCTGGTGCTGATGTCGGGTGGGTTCGATTCCACCGTGGCGGCCTACCAGATCATGCGTCGCGGCCTGATGAGCCACTTCTGCTTCTTCAACCTGGGCGGACGTGCCCATGAACTGGGCGTGATGGAAGTCGCGCACTATATATGGAAGAAGTACGGCAGCTCCCAGCGCGTGCTGTTTGTCAGCGTTCCGTTCGAAGAAGTTTTGGGCGAAATTCTCGGCAAAGTCGATAACAGTCATATGGGCGTCATTTTGAAGCGTATGATGTTGCGCGCTGCAACACGTATTGCCGAACGCCTGGATATCGAAGTGCTGGTGACCGGGGAAGCGATTTCCCAGGTGTCCAGCCAGACACTGCCCAATTTGTCGCTGATCGATTCAGCTACGGACAAACTGGTGCTGCGCCCGCTGATCGCGAGCCACAAGCAGGACATCATTGATTTGGCGGAAGAAATCGGTACGGCCGATTTTGCCAAGCACATGCCTGAATATTGCGGGGTGATTTCGGTCAACCCCAAGACCCACGCCAAGCGCAACCGCGTGGAGTATGAAGAACAACAGTTTGATATGGCCGTGCTCGAGCGTGCGCTTGAGCGGGCCAAACTGGTGCCGATTGATCGGGTGATCGATGAATTGGGCCAGGACTTGCAAGTCGAAGAAGTCAGCGAAGTGCTGGCGGGCCAGATCGTAATCGACATCCGTCACCCGGATGCTCAGGAAGATCAACCGCTGGAACTGGCTGGCATCGAAGTACAAGCGTTGCCGTTCTATGCTTTGAACAGCCGCTTCAAGGAACTGGATGACACCCGTCAGTACCTGTTGTATTGCGACAAAGGCGTGATGAGTCGCCTGCATGCTCACCATTTGCTCAGTGAGGGACATGCCAATGTGCGCGTTTATCGACCGAGCTAAGAGCCCGGGGCTGTATGCCTGTGGCCTGCGTCACCGGCCCCCCGACGCCGCCGTCAAGCTGTAACGGCTTGCACGGACTCTACTGTTAATCGCTGCCTGGACTCAGTCAGCACACCGAATCCTCTGATCGAGATACACAAGTGATCGAAAATCTACGTAACATCGCCATCATTGCTCACGTTGACCACGGTAAAACCACCCTGGTAGACAAACTCTTGCGTCAATCCGGCACCCTGGAGCGCAACGAGCTTAACGACGAACGCGTAATGGACTCCAACGACCAGGAGAAAGAGCGCGGTATTACCATTCTGGCGAAAAACACCGCCATCAACTGGAACGGCTACCACATCAACATCGTGGATACCCCGGGCCACGCCGACTTCGGCGGCGAAGTTGAACGCGTAATGTCGATGGTTGACTCCGTTCTGCTGCTGGTTGACGCTCAAGACGGCCCTATGCCGCAAACCCGTTTCGTGACCAAGAAGGCTTTCGAAGCCGGCCTGCGTCCAATCGTGGTCATCAACAAGGTTGACCGTCCTGGCGCGCGTCCGGACTGGGTTCTGGACCAGATCTTCGACCTGTTCGACAACCTGGGTGCTACCGAAGAACAGCTGGACTTCAAAGTGGTTTACGCCTCTGCCCTGAACGGTATTGCTGGTCTTGACCACACCGACATGGCTGAAGACATGACCCCGCTGTACCAGTCGATCGTCGACAACGTACCAGCACCAGCTGTAGACCGTGACGGTCCGTTCCAGATGCAAATCTCGGCACTGGACTACAACAGCTTCCTGGGCATTATCGGCGTTGGCCGTATCGCTCGTGGTCGCGTCAAGCCGAACACCCCGGTTGTTGCCATCGACGCTGACGGCAAGCGCCGCAACGGTCGTATCCTGAAGCTGATGGGTCACCACGGTCTGCACCGTGTAGACGTTGAAGAAGCTTCGGCAGGCGACATCGTTTGCATCAGCGGTATGGATTCGCTGTTCATCTCCGACACCCTGTGTGATCCGATGAACGTTGAAGCGATGAAGCCGTTGACCGTTGACGAGCCAACCGTTTCCATGACCTTCCAGGTAAACGACTCGCCATTCTGCGGTAAAGAAGGCAAGTTCGTGACTTCCCGTAACATCAAGGAACGTCTGGACAAAGAGCTGCTGTACAACGTTGCACTGCGCGTTGAAGAAGGCGACTCGGCTGACAAGTTCAAGGTATCGGGCCGTGGCGAGCTGCACTTGTCCGTACTGATCGAAACCATGCGTCGTGAAGGCTTCGAAATGGGCGTTGGTCGTCCAGAAGTAATCATCCGCCTGGTTGACGGCGTCAAGCACGAACCGTTCGAAAACGTCACCATCGACCTGCCAGAAGAATCCCAGGGCAAGGTGATGGAAGAGATGGGTCTGCGTAAAGGCGACCTGACTAACATGGTGCCGGATGGCAAAGGCCGTGTGCGTCTGGAATACAACATCCCTGCTCGTGGTCTGATCGGTTTCCGTAACCAGTTCCTGACCCTGACCAATGGTGCTGGCATCCTGACCTCCATCTTCGACCGTTACGACGTGATGAAGTCGGGCCACATGTCCGGCCGTCAGAACGGCGTTCTGGTATCGGTTGAGACTGGCAAGGCACTGACCTACTCCCTGGAAACCCTGCAGGCGCGTGGCAAGCTGTTCGTTGAGCACGGTCAAGAGATCTACAACGGTCAGATCGTTGGTCTGAACAGCCGTGACACCGACATGGGCGTTAACCCTACCAAGGGCAAGAAGCTCGACAACATGCGTGCTTCGGGTAAAGACGAAACCATCGCTCTGGTTCCACCTGTTCGTTTCACTCTGGAACAGGCTCTGGAATTCATCCAGGACGACGAGCTGTGCGAAGTAACTCCTAAGTCCATCCGTCTTCGCAAGAAGATCCTGGACGAAGGCGAGCGTACCCGCGCTGCTAAAAAGGCCAAAAACTAAGTTACTTAGTTAGCGGTTACAAAAACGCCCCCGACCTTGCGGTCGGGGGCGTTTTTTTATGGCCGGGATTTGACGCATTTATCGTTGCCCGCGCTGCGACGAGCGCGGTCTGTCAGGGCATTTGCGTAAAGGCCATCGCGGGCAAGCCCGGCTCCCACAGGGGGCTGTGGTAATTGTGGGAGCGGGCTTGCCCGCGAAGCGATCTGTCAGTCGATTCTGCGCTGCAGGTTAAAAATCCATCAGCTTGACGCTGCTGTTCTTGCGCTCAACAGCCTTGGGCACATAGGCGCAATAACCAGGGCGCGGACCGATCCGCGGGTGGTTGCGGCAGGTGTCCGGGCGGATGTCGTAGATGGTGCACATGCGCGACTTGCGATCCAGGTACAGGCAGTCGTTATTACTCATGCGCTGCAGGGTGAAAATCCCCGACTTCTGGTTAAAGCGCTCCACGATCCCTTCTTTTTGCAGGCGCTTGGCGATGTTCTTCGGCGGGTCGCCCATCTCGAACTCATCGACGATGCCGATGCGGATCAGGTCTTTGATCTTGACCTCGACCGGCAGCGTGCAGCAGCTGGAAACACAGGAGCCGCACATGGGCGCGGAGTATTTGGCCCAGGTATCGAGACGGTCGATTTCCGCGGCGGCGATCAGGTTGGACTTCATCAGGCTTGTATTCCAGCGTGCATCAGGGCGCGCGATCATACCGGGGTTGGTGAATGTGTGAACAACCATTTGCCGGTTTTTCGATCAGGACCATGTTTTAAAGCGTTCGACTGCGAATGTGCCTCGTTTTGGGGCAGGGCTTGGTTGATCAGTTTTTTCAGGCAAACCGCCAAAAAAGCCGTAAACAAAGCGCTTTATTTCTGGCCAAGGGTCTAGGCTGAATCCACTCGTTCTTCAAATCGCCCCATCTCGATTGAGGTTGTATCGATGTCCCAGGAACCGCTTGTTCGTGACGCACAGGTGGCGGCTTTCCGTGCCGCTGTAGTAGCCAAACTGACTTACGCGGTGGGTAAGGACCCGGAACACGCGTTTGACCATGACTGGTTTGAAGCCATAGCCCTGGCCGCCCGCGACCATATGGTCGAGCACTGGATGGACAGCACCCGGCAGATTTACCGCAAGGACCAGAAGCGGGTGTACTACCTGTCGCTGGAGTTCCTGATCGGTCGCCTGCTGTACGACAGCCTGAGCAACCTGGGGCTGCTGGAGGTGGCACGGGAAGCGTTGGGCGAGCTGGGCGTGGATCTGGAGCGCATCCGTGTGCTGGAGCCGGATGCGGCCCTTGGCAACGGCGGCCTCGGCCGGCTGGCGGCGTGCTTTATGGAAAGCATGTCGACCCTGGGCATCGCCGCCCACGGTTATGGCATCCGCTACGAACACGGGCTGTTTCGCCAGAGCATTGTCGACGGCTGGCAACAGGAGCAAACCGAGAACTGGCTGGACTTCGGCAACCCCTGGGAGTTCGAGCGCGCCGAAGTGCTGTACTCGGTGGGCTTTGGCGGCTCGGTCGAAACCAAGCAGGATGAGCAAGGCCAGTTGCGGCAAATCTGGTGGCCGGGCGAGACAGTGCGGGCGATTGCCTATGACACGCCGGTAGTGGGCTGGCGCGGTGCCAGTGTGAACACCCTGCGCCTGTGGCGGGCGAGGGCACTGCACGACCTGAACCTTGGTCGTTTCAACGCCGGTGACCACCTGGGCGCGGTGGCCGAAGTGGTGCGCGCTGAAAGCATCTCCCGCGTGCTGTACCCGGCGGACAGCAATGAGGCCGGGCAAGAGCTGCGTCTGCGCCAGGAGTTCTTCTTTGTTTCGGCCTCGCTGCAGGATCTGCTGCGCCGCCACCTGCACGTTCACGACACGTTGATGAACCTGGCCGAGCACGTCTCGATCCAGCTCAATGACACCCACCCCTCGATCGCCGTTGCCGAGCTGATGCGCATCCTGGTCGACGAGCACGGCGTCGAGTGGCATGCCGCGTGGCAGGTCACCGTTGATACCCTGTCGTATACCAACCACACGCTATTGCCCGAAGCGCTGGAAACCTGGCCCGTCGGTTTGATGGAGCGGCTGTTGCCGCGGCATATGCAGATTATTTATCTGATCAATGCGCACCACATCGACGCCCTGCGGGCCAAGGGTATTCACGACTTTGACGTGCTGCGCGCGGTGTCGCTGATCGAGGAGGACCACGGCCGCCGGGTGCGTATGGGCAACCTTGCATTTTTAGGCTCCCACAGCGTCAACGGGGTTTCCGGGCTGCACACGCAATTGATGCGCAGCACCGTGTTCGCCGAGCTGCACAAGCTCTACCCCGATCGCATCAACAACAAGACCAACGGCGTAACCTTCCGCCGCTGGCTGTTCCAGGCCAACCCGCCGCTGACTGCCATGCTGGTGGATGCACTGGGGCCTGATGTGCTCGATGAAACCGAACACAAACTGATCAAGCTGGAGCCTTTTGCCGGGCGGGCAGACTTTCGCAAACGCTTCGCCGAACAGCGCCTGCAAAACAAATGCACCCTGGCGGCGCTGATTTATGAGCGTTTGGGGGTTGTGGTCAACCCTGAGGCCCTGTTCGATGTACAGGTCAAACGGATACACGAATACAAGCGCCAACTGCTCAACCTGATGCACACCGTGGCGCTGTATCAGGCCATCCGGGCCGAGCCGGGCAACCCATGGGTGCCACGGGTGAAGATTTTTGCCGGCAAGTCGGCGGCCAGTTATGAGCAGGCCAAACTCATCATCAAGCTGGCCAATGACATCGCCCGCACCGTCAACAACGACCCCACCGTGCGCGGCCTGCTCAAGGTGGTGTTTATCCCCAACTACAACGTCAGCCTGGCCGAAAGCATCATCCCGGCGGCGGACCTGTCCGAGCAGATATCCACTGCCGGCTACGAAGCATCGGGCACCAGCAACATGAAGTTCGGCCTCAACGGTGCGCTGACCATTGGCACGATGGATGGCGCCAACGTTGAAATGAGCGAGCGGGTGGGGACCGAAAACATGTTTATCTTCGGCCTCAGTTCGCAGCAGGTTGAAGCGCGCAAGCGCAATGGCGAGTTCCATGCCGCGCCGGACGTGGCCGCTTCACACCGGCTTAATGACGTGTTGCAGGCGATTCGTGGCGGGGTGTTCTCCCACGATGATCCGGCTCGCTACACCGGCCTGGTGGATTCGCTGATCGAATATGACCGCTTCCTGGTATGTGCCGACTTCGATGCGTACTGGGATGCCCAGATGCGCGTGGAGCAACTGTGGCACGACAAGGAAGAATGGTGGCGCAAATCCGTGTTGAATACGGCGCGCATGGGCTGGTTCTCATCAGACCGGACCATTCGTGAATACGCGACCGATATCTGGAAAGCGTTGTAGGAAGTTTCACACACTGTGGGAGCGGGCTTGCTCGCGATGCCGGCGACGCGGTTGAGCTGAAAACCGCATCGCCGGCATCGCGAGCAAGCCCGCTCCCACGGGTCTCTGGTGGCTGTTTTGGAACCCGTTCGGCCAGTTCTCAGTCTGATTAGAAGATTTGCACGGCAACTCGCGCTAAACTGCGCGGGTTTTTCGCCCCCTCCCCCTTGTTCGGAGCCTTACATGTCCCGCGTTACCCTGAGTCGCTATTTGATCGAGCAGACCCGCAGCAACAACACGCCTGCTGATTTGCGTTTCCTCATCGAAGTGGTGGCGCGTGCTTGCAAAGAGATCAGCCACGCCGTGTCCAAAGGCGCCCTGGGTGGTGTGCTGGGCAGCATGGGCACCGAAAACGTGCAAGGTGAAGTGCAGAAGAAGCTCGACGTGATCTCCAACGAGATCCTGCTCGAAGCCAACGAATGGGGCGGTCACCTGGCCGGCATGGCGTCCGAAGAAATGGACAATGCCTACCAGATCCCGGGCAAATACCCGAAAGGCGCGTACCTGCTGGTATTCGACCCGCTGGACGGCTCGTCGAACATCGACATCAACGCGCCAGTTGGCACCATCTTCTCGGTACTGCGTTGCCCGAACGAATACCTGACCCAGAACGAGCCTTTGAATGAAAAGGCCTTCCTGCAGCCAGGCACCCAACAGGTCGCTGCCGGTTACGCCATCTACGGCCCGCAGACCATGCTGGTACTGACCCTGGGCGACGGCGTCAAAGGCTTTACCCTGGACCGCGAAATGGGCAGCTTCGTCCTGACCCACGAAGACATCACCATTCCTGACGCTACCCAGGAATTTGCCATCAACATGTCCAACCAGCGTCACTGGGAAGCCCCGGTACAGCGCTACGTTGACGAACTGCTGGCCGGTGAAGAAGGCCCGTTGAAGAAAAACTTCAACATGCGCTGGATTGCCGCCATGGTTGCCGACGTGCACCGTATCCTCACCCGTGGTGGTTTGTTCATGTACCCGCGCGACAGCCGTGAGCCGTCCAAGCCGGGCAAGCTGCGTTTGATGTACGAAGCCAACCCGATGTCGTTCCTGGTGGAACAGGCTGGCGGCGCATCGACTGATGGCCATCAGCGCATTCTCGACATCCAGCCGGAAGGCTTGCACCAGCGTGTAGCCGTGTACCTGGGCTCGAAAGAAGAAGTCGCGCGCATCACCGCTTACCACAAAGCGTAAGCCCCTGTGGGAGCGGGCTTGCTCGCGATAGCATCGACACGGTATGTCAGACATACCGGGTTGCATGCATCGCGAGCAAGCCCGCTCCCACAGTTGTTCTCCCTCCTGAAATAAATCCCTGCGTCCTGCGGGAACCAGCCTGCGCTTTTCTCTTCTAAGCTTGGATCAAGCGGCGCTGCCGACTTTCTTTTTCAGGAGCTTTCCATGAAGTTGCGTTCTCTGGCGTTGTTGTCGTTCTGTGTCTTGCTGGCCGCGTGCAGCAAAATCAATCAGCAAAACTACTCGAAACTGTCGACCGGCATGACCAAGGCCGAAGTTGAGCAGTTGCTGGGCACCCCAACCGATTGCTCGGGCGCGCTGGGCATGTCGAGCTGCACATGGGGCGATCAGAAGAGCTTTATCAGCGTGCAGTACGCAGGCGACAAAGTGCTGATTTTCTCGGGCCAGGGTTTGAAGTAAGACCGATCAGGAGCGTTTGCGATGAAACGTCTTTTAGTCAGTCTCGGGGCCGCGCTGTTGCTGGGCGGGTGTGCAAGTTCCAGCAGCGATTCGCTGGCGCCCAACACCGTCTCCAGTGTCGACCTCAAGCGCTATCAGGGCACCTGGTATGAACTTGCACGGTTGCCGATGTTCTTCCAGCGCAATTGCGCGCAGTCCGAAGCCCATTACAGCCTCAAGCCGGACGGCAATGTGGCGGTGTTGAACCGTTGCCGCACCGCAGAGGGCAAGTGGGAGGAAGCCAAGGGAACGGCAACGCCGCAAGTGGAGGGCAAGACCGACAAGCTGTGGGTCGAGTTCGACAATTGGGTATCGACCCTGTTGCCGGGTGTGACCAAGGGCGATTATTGGGTGTTGTACCTGGGGGATAACTACAGCACGGCGCTGGTAGGCAACCCCGACCGTAAATACCTGTGGTTGCTGTCGCGTAAACCGCAGGTTGATCAGCAAACCCGTGACGAGCTGCTCAGCAAGGCGCAACAGCAAGGCTATGACACCACACGCTTGATCTGGCGCACGCCGGATGCGGACATGCCCAAGGGCGCGAAGTAAGGCAACAATGCCCCTCAGCGGGCGCTGAGGGGCACAGGCCGGGCGCTTAAGCGCGCAGCAGGGTCTTCCAGGCGCGGTTCTGATAAACGGCGATGGCTTGCTGCTTGCGGGCGTTGAGCAGTTCGTCGTTGCTCTCGGCATCTTCAGAAATCGGCATGTTGGCCAGTTCCTGCAACTTGTTCATCTCGCCGTACAGACGGTCCAGTTCCGGGATTTCCAGCACGTTACGCGCCAGACGCAACCAGGCCTGAATGCGCTCGATGCGCGGCAGTTGCTCGGCCAGGTCTTCGGGTTGCTGCTGGTAACGGTTCAGACGCAAGGCAATTGCTTCATCCGATAGCAAACGCGGCAACCAGCTTTGCAGTTGCGCAGCACCCTGGCGGTTGCCACGGGTGGTGCCGCGATCCACGGTCCAGCTGCGCTCCATCAACCAGCGCGAGGTGTTCAGGGAGAACTGGCCCCAGCGCGGGTCTTCCAGCTCTTCCAGGAACTGCTCGGGTGCGGCTTTGCGCACGTCTTCGTCGTCCTGGCCGATCTGTACCAGCGGGCGCCAGTCTTCGAGCAGGGCGTCCAGCGCAGCACGCAGGGCATTGGTGGATTGGCGTGGTGCAGCCTGGCCCAGGCTGCTGACCAGCGCGCGCAGGTCGATCAACTGCTGAACCCAGTCCTGCAGCAAACGCCAATGGCCATTGAAGCGATATTGCTCGGCCAGACGCTGGCTGTTGCCCAGCAAGTGCCAGGCCAGGGCGGCGAAGGCGTCGTCCAGGGGTGTTTCGGGTGTCAGCACAGGGGCTGGCAGGGTGACGGCGTAGCTGTTGGCGTCGAACAGGCGATAGCCGCGCTCGGCCTTGCTGATGTCACACGGCATCAGGGCCAGCTTCTCGGCCAGTTCGGCGGCCAGTTCCAGCAGGGCTGCCGGCTCGCCTTCGCGCAGTTCAAGTTCCAGCTCGCAGATTTCTTCTTTCTGCTTGCCGGCAATGACATGGCCCAGGTCCAGAGCGGCTTCGATCACCACCTTGGCCTTGCCGCGACCCCAGGAAATCTCGGCGCGTTCGCGCACGAAATCCGTGGTGAAGATCGGCTTGAGGGTTTTCTTGTCCAGCTCGGCCAGCTCTTGTGGCCAGCATTCGCCGTCGAGCTTCTTGATGTCGAGCTTGGCTTTGGGCAGGTTCCAGTCGTACTCATTGCGTACCGACAGGCCGGCAATGCTTTCGCCACGGGTCTTGAGGGTCTGGATTACGTCTTCGCCATCGCGGCGCAGGCGCAGGGCTACCTTGGCCTTGGCCAGGTCGCGCTCAGGCGTGTCGAAGTACTGGTTGAGCAACTCACGGCTTTCCCAGCCACTTTTGTTGCGCTTTTTCAGCAAGGGGTGCTCGCGCAGGGCGGCGAGGGTTTCGCGGCTGACACGGAGTTTAATTTCGGTTTCTTTCTGCATGGCCGGAAAATCCAGGATCGGTGCGCAGCCGGGAAAAGTGTGGCTGCCAAGGCCGTGCAGTGTACAGGACAAGCCGCCCCGGCGCGCCGAACGGGTTTATTCTGCGGCGCAGATGGCTCTATGATGGGCCTCGCCCCGCCAACAGGAAGTCAGCGCATGCCCCTACCTTCCATGAAAGAGCAGTTCGCTGCCTTGATCGCCGTACCGTCGGTCAGTTGCACCCAGCCTTCACTGGATCAGTCCAACCGTGGGGTGATCGATTTACTGGCCACCTGGCTGGGCGACCTGGGTTTCAACTGCGATATCCAGCAGGTCAGCCCCGGCAAATTCAACCTGCTCGCCAGCTTTGGCACAGGCCCCGGCGGGCTGGTGCTGGCCGGGCACAGCGATACCGTGCCTTACGATGAAGCGCTGTGGCAGACCGATCCGCTCAAGCTGACAGAAGTGGATAACCGCTGGGTCGGCCTGGGCAGTTGCGACATGAAGGGTTTTTTCGCGCTGGTGATCGAAGCCGTACGCCCGTTGCTCGACCAACCGTTCAAGCAGCCGCTGCTGATCCTCGCCACCTGTGACGAAGAAACCTCGATGGCCGGCGCCAGGGCCCTGGTTGAAGCGGGCCGGCCGTTGGGCCGTGCGGCGGTGATCGGCGAGCCGACCGGGCTCAAGCCGATCCGCATGCACAAGGGCGTGATGATGGAGCGCATCGAGATTCTGGGGCAAAGCGGTCATTCATCAGACCCAAGCCTTGGCCACAGCGCACTGGAGGCCATGCATGACGCGATCAGCGAACTTAAAGGCCTGCGCCAGCAGTGGCTCAATGAATACCGCAACCCGCAGTTCAGCGTACCGCAGCCGACCCTGAACTTTGGTTGCATCCATGGCGGTGACAACCCCAACCGGATTTGTGGCCAATGCTCGCTGGAATTCGACCTGCGGCCGCTGCCGGGCATGGACCCCAACGCGCTGCGGGCCATCATCCGTGGCAAATTGCAGCCTTTGGCCGAGCGCCATCAGGTAAAAATTGATTTCGCCCCCATTGCCGCCGGTGTACCGCCTTTTGAGCAGGCGGCCGATGCCGAGCTGGTGCGGGTGGCCGAGCGGCTGACCGGGCATGTTGCGCAGGCAGTAGCGTTTGGCACCGAAGCACCTTATCTTCAGCAGCTTGGCTGCGAAACGCTGGTATTGGGCCCGGGCGACATCGCCTGTGCG
This sequence comes from Pseudomonas fragi, assembly GCF_900105835.1. Taxonomy (NCBI): domain Bacteria; kingdom Pseudomonadati; phylum Pseudomonadota; class Gammaproteobacteria; order Pseudomonadales; family Pseudomonadaceae; genus Pseudomonas; species Pseudomonas fragi. The sequence continues at coordinate 2,926,732 of NZ_LT629783.1, read as the reverse complement.
CATCAGCCGGGGGAATACCTGGAAATGTCACGTTTGCAGCCGACGGTGCGTCTACTGACACAACTGATAGAACACTATTGTCTTAAATAACGGAAAAGGAGAGTACGCGTGTTGCCAACAATGTTTCGACGATAACCATCAGCCCGTTGTGCGTTTGCTGTTCTAGCCCTTTTTAGGCGACTTATTTTCTACAGGCTCTGGTTATGCACGATTACGTTAACTGGTTGCGTCACGCGTCTCCCTACATCAATGCCCACCGCGATTGCACTTTTGTCGTCATGCTCCCTGGCGACGGTGTGGCCCATCCCAACTTTGGCAATATCGTCCACGACCTGGTGCTGCTGCACAGCCTGGGTGTGCGGCTGGTGCTGGTTCACGGCTCGCGCCCGCAGATCGACAGCCGCCTTGAGGCGCGTGGCCTGGTGCCGCATTACCACAACGGCATGCGTGTTACCGATGCGACCACCCTGGAATGCGTGATCGACGCCGTAGGGCAGTTGCGCATTGCGATTGAAGCGCGTTTGTCGATGGACATGGCGTCCTCGCCGATGCAGGGCTCGCGCCTGCGGGTGGCCAGCGGCAACCTGGTGACGGCGCGGCCGATCGGCGTGCTTGATGGCGTGGACTTCCACCATACCGGCGAAGTGCGTCGGGTCGACCGCAAGGGCATCAACCGCCTGCTCGATGAGCGTTCGATAGTGCTGCTGTCGCCCCTGGGTTACTCGCCCACCGGTGAGATTTTCAACCTGGCCTGTGAAGACGTGGCCACCCGTGCTGCCATCGACCTGGCGGCGGACAAACTGCTGCTGTTCGGTGCTGAATCGGGGTTGCTCGATGCCGAAGGGCGTTTGGTGCGCGAGTTGCGCCCACAGCAGGTGCCGGCGCATATGAAACGCCTGGGCAGCGACTACCAGGCCGAATTGCTGGAAGCCGCCGCCGAAGCCTGCAGCGGTGGTGTGGCGCGTAGCCATATCGTCAGTTATGCCGAAGACGGTGCGCTGCTGACCGAGCTGTTCACCCGTAACGGTGGCGGTACGCTGGTGGCGCAGGAGCAATTTGAAGTTACGCGGGAGGCGGCGATTGAAGACGTCGGCGGCCTGCTTGAATTGATCAGCCCGCTGGAAGAGCAGGGCATTCTGGTGCGTCGTTCGCGTGAAGTGCTGGAGCGTGAGATCGAGCAGTTCAGCGTGGTTGAGCGCGAAGGCATGATCATCGCCTGTGCGGCGCTGTATCAGATTGCCGATTCGGATGCGGGGGAGCTGGCATGTTTGGCGGTGAACCCGGAGTACCGTCATGGGCGCCGTGGCGATGAGTTGCTGGAGCGCATCGAAAACCGCGCTCGGGCTCAGGGGCTGAAAACCTTGTTCGTGTTAACCACGCGTACTGCGCACTGGTTCCGTGAGCGCGGGTTTGAGCCGAGTGGTGTAGAGCGTTTGCCGGCGGCGCGGGCGTCGCTGTACAACTATCAGCGTAATTCGAAGATCTTCGAAAAGACGTTGTAAGGCGCCTACTGTTCAGGCGCTGGGCTGGAGGAGATTCGTAGCAGCTGACGAGTGGAACGAGGCTGCGTTCGGTTTGGTGCGCCACTGCGACGCAGCGACCGTAAAACCAGAGTTCCAAGTTTAACTGGCACACCACGGTTTTTTGACTTTACGACGGCTTCGCCGCCGAACGCAGCCTCGTTCCACTCGTCAGCTGCTACGAACAACTGCAACTGCGGGGAGAGCATGCTCGTGCTCGCAAGCACACCACCGATCAGTCCCCTCTCCCTACGGGAGAGGGTTAGGGTGAGGGGCTTTTAGTTACTGATCGCCAAAATGCTCGCCTGATACGAGGCCACAAACAGGTCGAAGTCGCCTTCTTCCGTTTGTTCTGTCTCGGCCTGCTCTAGCAGTGACTTGCGCGCTTTTTCTTCAAACACCGCCTGGTCTTCAACACTCAGCGGTTCACTACGGAAGAATTCGGCATGGGCCAGGCTCTGGCGCATCGAGAACTGGGCGAAGCTCTCCTTGTGCTCGGCCATGCTGGCCAGCACTTTGGCCGACGGCGTCAGCGACACGTCCTTGATCTTCGCCAGTTGTTCGTCGACTGCCTTGCTGTGGTTGTCGCCACCGTGGCTCTGGTCGAGCAGGGCGGCCAGCGGGGCGATGTTTTCCAGCAGCTCGGTTGCCCATTCCTTCATGTCTACCGCTGCACCATCACGCTGCAATTGCAGGCCCGGACGGCGACCTTCCTTGACCACGCTCAGGAAGTTGGATGAACAGCTGCCGCATTCCGTATTGTCGAACTGCGGGCTGTCCTGCAGTGCGCAATACAGCAGGAAGGCGTCGAGAAAACGCGCTTCAGGCAAATCGATGCCCACCGGCAGGAACGGGTTGATATCCAGCAGGCGCACTTCAACGTACTGCACGCCACGGGACACCAGGGCCTGAATCGGCCTTTCGCCGGTGTAGGTCACGCGCTTGGGGCGAATGTTGGAGTAGTACTCGTTTTCGATCTGCAGGATGTTGGTGTTCAGCTGTACCCACTCGCCATCCTTGTGCGTGCCGATTTCGACATACGGCGGGTAGGGCGTGGCCACGGCCTTGCGCAGGCTGTCGGTGTAGCTGTCGAGGTTGTTGTAGCACGGCGTCAGGCCCGCCTGGGCGTTGCTCTGGTATCCCAGGTCGCTCATGCGCAGGCTGGTGGCATACGGCAGGTAGAGGGTGTCTGCATCCAGTTGTTCCAACTGGTGCGAACGACCGCGCAAAAAGCCTGCATCCAGCGCCGGCGAGGCACCGAACAGGTACATCAGCAGCCAGCTGTAGCGACGGAAGTTGCGAATCAGGGCGATGTAGGCATTGGACTGATAGTCGCGCTCGGTGCCGACAAAGCCTTCAGCCTGCATCAGCACAGGCCACAGGGCCTCTGGCAGGGAGAAGTTGTAGTGGATACCGGCAATGCACTGCATGGTCTTGCCGTAGCGCAGGGCAAGGCCTTTGCGATAAACGTACTTGAGCTGTCCGATATTGGACGTGCCGTAGTAGGCAATAGGGATGTCTTCTTCGGCCGGCAACGGGCACGGCATCGAAGGGCTCCACAGGAACTCGTTGCCGAGCTTGCTGTAGGCAAAGCGGTGGATCTTGTCGAGGCTGGCCAGCGTCTGCGCAGGGTCAGGCAGGGCCGGGGTAATAAACTCCAGCAGCGACTCGGAATAGTCGGTGGTGATTTGATCGTTGGTCAGGGCCGAGCCCAGTTCTTCCGGGTGCGGGGTCTGCGCCAGGCGAGCATCGGCCGTGACGCGCAGGCATTCGCGCTCGATGCCGTGCAGGCACTGCTCCAGCAGAGAGAGGTTGGCGCGCTCGCTGAGCAGAGCCAGGCGGCGGTTGAGAAGTTGGCTCAAGTTGGATTCCTTCACGCGTCAGTCGCCCCAATATGGGGGTGGTCAGGACGGTCTACAAGGGTGAAGTTGAAACTGGCGTGGTCGCCTGGTTTTGTTGGCATCGCTCAGTCCCGTCCCTGATTTGGCGCCGCGGCGCTCCAAGCGCATTTCGGCACTGCATTGGCAGTGCCGAAATTAACTCAAATCAGCGGTTGGCCGCTACAGGACCGCGAACGTGCCTTGTGCTTTTGCGACAAGCTTGTCGCCCTGCAATACATCCGCTTCGACGACCAGCGTGCGTCGCCCGGGGTGGATGACCTTGGCGATACATAGCACTTCGCCTTCAGCCACCGCGCGGATGTAGTTGATTTTGCACTCGATGGTCGCGCTCTGCTGATCGAAGCCGTGGGAGCTGGAACAGGCCAGGCCCATGCTGATATCCACCAGGCTGAACAACACGCCACCGTGCAGCTTGCCGGCGCGGTTGCGCAGTTGCGGCTCCAGGCTCAGGGCAACGTGCGCCACGCCGTCTTCCAGCGCTTGCACGCGGCAGCCGAGCAACTGGCTGAAGGCGCTCTGGGTCAGACCGTCCGGGAGGGCCATCAGCGTTTCTTCAACTGTTTGGCGTTGGCGAACAACGAGGCCATGGCGTTATTGCTCGGTGCTGCGGCCACGCTTTCCTTGCGCGGTGCGGTACTTTGCTGACGCGGTGCCGAGCCCGGGCGTGCGCCGCGGGCACCGTCGATCTTCTCACCCGGAGTGTCGCTCATGCGCATCGACAAGCCTACGCGTTTGCGCGGGATGTCGACTTCCATGACCTTGACCTTGACCACATCACCGGCTTTCACGGCTTCACGCGGGTCCTTGATGAATTTTTCGGACAGCGCCGAAATATGCACCAGACCATCCTGATGCACGCCGATATCGACGAAAGCACCGAAGTTGGTCACGTTGGTCACCACACCTTCGAGGATCATCCCCAGTTGCAGGTCCTTGAGGTCTTCGACGCCTTCCTGGAACTCGGCAGTCTTGAACTCCGGGCGCGGGTCACGGCCCGGTTTCTCCAGTTCCTGGAGAATGTCGGTCACGGTCGGCAGGCCGAAGGTCTCGTCGGTGAATTTCTTCGGATCAAGACGTTTCAGGAAGCTGGCGTCGCCGATCAGCGAGCGAATGTCACGCTCGGTGTCCGAAGCGATGCGCTTGACCAGCGGGTAGGCTTCGGGGTGAACCGCCGAGCTGTCCAGCGGGTTGTCACCATTCATCACGCGCAAGAAACCTGCCGCCTGCTCGAAGGTTTTTTCGCCCAAGCGGCTGACTTTTTTCAGCGCCGCACGGGTTTTGAAGGCGCCGTGTTCGTCGCGGTGCGCGACGATGTTTTGCGCCAGTGTGGCATTGAGGCCCGAAATTCGCGCCAGCAGCGCTACCGATGCGGTGTTCACGTCCACGCCCACGGCGTTCACGCAATCTTCAACCACCGCGTCCAGGCCGCGTGCCAGCTTGAGCTGGGACACGTCGTGCTGGTACTGGCCGACACCGATGGATTTAGGGTCGATTTTTACCAGTTCGGCCAGCGGGTCTTGCAGGCGGCGGGCGATCGATACGGCGCCACGGATAGAAACGTCCAGATCCGGGAATTCCTTGGCTGCCAGTTCCGATGCCGAGTACACCGAAGCACCAGCTTCGGAGACCATTACTTTGGTGACTTTCAGGGCCGGGTATTTTTTCATCAGATCGATCACCAGCTTGTCGCTTTCACGGCTGGCGGTGCCGTTGCCGATGGCAATCAGGTCGACCGAATGCTTGGCGCACAGGGCGGCCATGACCGAAATGGTCTGGTCCCACTTGTTGTGCGGCACATGCGGGTACACGGTGGCGTACTCCAGCAGCTTGCCGGTGGCATCGACCACGGCAATCTTGCAACCGGTGCGCAGGCCCGGGTCCAGGCCCAGGGTGGCGCGCGGGCCGGCTGGTGCGGCCAGCAGCAGGTCATGCAGGTTGTGGGCAAAAACGTTGATCGCTTCCGTTTCGGCAGCGTCGCGCAACTCGCCCAGCAAGTCGGTTTCAAGGTGGGTGTAGAGCTTGACCTTCCAGGTCCAGCGCACCACTTCACCCAGCCATTTGTCAGCCGGGCGGTTTTGATTTTCCAGACCGAAGCGCTGGGCAATCATCATTTCGCCGGGGTGCATCGTGCCGGGCAATTCTTCACCGACCTTGAGCGAAGAACTGAGAATGCCTTCGTTGCGCCCGCGGAAAATCGCCAGGGCACGGTGCGACGGCATGCTTTTAAGCGGTTCGTCGTGCTCGAAGTAGTCGCGGAACTTGGCGCCTTCCTCTTCCTTGCCTGCAATCACGCGGGCGCTGAGGATGGCTTCCTGCTTGAGGAAGCTGCGCAGCTTGTCCAGCAGGCTGGCGTCTTCGGCGAAGCGCTCCATGAGGATGTACTTGGCGCCATCAAGGGCCGCCTTGACGTCTGCCACGCCTTTTTCGGCGTCGACGAAACGGGCGGCTTCGGTATCGGGCGTGAGTGTCGGGTCGTTGAACAGGCCGTCTGCCAGCTCGCCGAGGCCGGCTTCCAGGGCGATCTGACCCTTGGTGCGGCGCTTTTGCTTGTACGGCAGGTACAAGTCTTCGAGGCGGGTCTTGGTGTCGGCGAGCTTGATGTCGCGGGCCAGTTCTGGCGTCAACTTGCCTTGTTCCTCGATGCTGGCGAGGATGCTCGCACGCCGTTCGTCGAGTTCGCGCAGGTAGCGCAGGCGCTCTTCGAGGTGGCGCAACTGGGTGTCATCCAGGCTGCCGGTCACTTCCTTACGGTAGCGGGAGATGAAGGGTACGGTGGAGCCCTCATCGAGAAGAGCGACGGCCGCTTCGACCTGCTGCGGGCGCACGCCAAGTTCTTCGGCGATGCGGCTGTTGATGCTGTCCATAAAACCACCTGACAAATTGTGATGCAGGCTCGCAGGCCCGGGCTTGAAGGCTTGCGAGGCTGGTTGAGCAGCCCGAAAGGGGCCGCTACCTGGGCCAAAAGGGCAGCCTGTTGACCCGTGAAGTCAGCGGATTACGCCTGGCGCCGGAAAAAATAAAGCCTGGCGCAACCCTTGAAAATTCGCGTTTGCCTGACACAAAAGGCGCAGCATTATAACCAGCGTTCCCGGTTTCAGGGCACTGCACGCTGTTGCCTCATGGGTTGGGCTACTGTTTAAGGAGGAAAAATCTGCTAACAATGCACACCATACGTATTACAGCGGCTAAGCCATAATGCGCGCCGAGATCACAGGAGCATCTAATGAGCAGCATTGCACAAACGGCTGAAGGCGAAAAAATTCTTATCGTGGATGACGATCCGGGGCTAAGCAGCCTGCTGGAGCGCTTCTTCGTCAGCAAGGGCTATCGCGCCCGGGCTGTGCCGAACGTCGAGCAAATGGATCGTTTGCTGGCTCGCGAGGTATTCAACCTGGTGGTACTGGACCTGATGCTGCCCGGCGAAGACGGCTTGTCTGCCTGCCGCCGTTTGCGTGCGGCGGGCAACCGGGTGCCGATCATCATGCTGACCGCCAAGGGCGACGAGCTGAGCCGTATCAAGGGCCTGGAGCTGGGCGCCGACGATTATCTGGCCAAGCCGTTCAACCCCGACGAACTGATGGCGCGGGTGCGCGCGGTACTGCGTCGCCAGGCACCGCCAGTGCCGGGCGCACCGGGCAGTGAAGACGAAAGCGTGACATTCGGCGATTACGAGCTGTCCCTGGCAACCCGCGAACTCAAGCGTGGCGACGAAGTTCACATGCTCACCACCGGCGAATTTGCGGTGCTCAAGGCCCTGGTCATGCATGCCCGCGAGCCGTTGACCCGCGACAAGCTGATGAACCTGGCGCGTGGTCGCGAATGGGATGCGCTGGAGCGTTCGATCGATGTGCAGATTTCCCGTCTGCGCCGCATGATCGAGCCGGACCCATCCAAGCCTCGCTATATCCAGACTGTCTGGGGCGTGGGTTATGTGTTTGTGCCGGATGGCAATGCAACCAAGTGACAGATCATTTGTAGGAGCGAGTCGCCCGGCGGCTCGCGATTCATTTTTTTGCGGGCCTGCGGGCTCGCTCCTGCAAAGTCTAAAAGCGGCTGTCTATGAAAACCCCTGTCTGGTTCCCCCAAAGTTTCTTCTCGCGCACGCTCTGGCTTGTCCTGATTGTCGTGCTGTTTTCCAAGGCGTTGACGCTGGTTTACCTGCTTATGAACGAGGATGTGCTGGTCGATCGCCAGTACAGCCACGGCGTGGCACTGACCCTGCGCGCTTATTGGGCCGCAGATGAGGAAAACCGCAACAAGATTATCGATGCCGTTGATCTGGTGCGCGTTGTGGGCGGCGGTGTGCCCGAGGGTGAGCAGCACTGGCCTTATAGCGAAATTTATCAGCGCCAGATGCAGGCCGAACTTGGCCCGGATACTGAAGTGCGTTTGCGCATGCACACCTCCCCGGCGTTGTGGGTGCGTGCCCCTAGCCTGGGCGACGGCTGGCTGAAAGTACCGCTGTATCCACACCCGCTGCGTGGGCAGAAAATCTGGAACGTACTGGGCTGGTTCCTGGCCATTGGCCTGTTATCCACCGCATCGGCCTGGATTTTCGTCAGTCAGCTCAACCAGCCGCTCAAGCGTCTGGTGTATGCGGCCCGCCAGCTGGGGCAGGGGCGCAGTGTGCGCTTGCCGGTTGGTGATACGCCCAGCGAAATGACCGAGGTGTACAGCGCCTTCAACCAGATGGCTGAAGACGTCGAGCAGGCGGGCCGCGAGCGCGAGCTGATGCTGGCCGGCGTGTCCCATGACCTGCGCACCCCGCTGACCCGCTTGCGCCTGTCCCTGGAGCTGATGGGCAACCACAATGACCTGACCGACGATATGGTGCGTGATATCGAGGACATGGACGCGATCCTCGATCAGTTCCTGGCCTTTATTCGCGATGGTCGTGACGAGCCGGTCGAAGAAGTTGATCTGTGTGAATTGATCCGCGAAGTCGTGGCGCCCTATAACCAGAACGGCGAGCAAGTACGCCTGCGCCTGCAGCCGATTCAGCCGTTTGCGTTGCGACGGGTGTCGATGAAGCGTCTGCTCAATAACTTGATTGGTAATGCCTTGCACCATGCTGGCGAAGACGTCGAGGTTGCGGCTTATGTGTCGGGGGATGTCAGCGCGCCGTATGTGGTGCTGAGCGTGATGGACCGGGGGGCGGGGATTGATCCGGCGGAGCTGGAAGACATCTTCAACCCGTTTATCCGCGGCGACCGTGCCCGTGGCGGTAAAGGTACGGGCCTGGGCCTGGCGATCGTCAAGCGAATTGCCTCCATGCATGGCGGCAATGTCGAGCTGCGCAACCGCAGCGGCGGAGGGCTCGAAGCCCGTGTACGTTTGCCGCTGGGGCTAATGCTGCCAAGAGGAGCGGTATAGCTTTTTTGACCCTGTGGGAGCGGGCTTGCCCGCGATGGCATCGCTGCAGTGTGTCAGACACACCGCGGCGCCAGCATCGCGAGCAAGCCCGCTCCCACAACAAGTCTGCTCGCCAAAGGGTTGGTGTGCAGTCAGCCTTTGCCCTTGGTCCGCGTCATATGCGGGCTGCTGTTTTTTTCCAGATGCTGGATGATGATCCCGGCCACATCCTTGCCGGTGGTGGTCTCAATGCCTTCCAGGCCTGGCGATGAGTTGACCTCCAGCACCAGCGGGCCGTGGTTGGAACGCAGGATATCAACCCCCGCCACACTCAAGCCCATGACCTTGGCTGCACGAATGGCGGTCATGCGCTCTTCGGGGGTGATCTTGATCAGGCTGGCGCTACCGCCACGGTGAAGGTTGGAACGGAACTCGCCCGGCTTGGCCTGACGCTTCATGGCCGCGATCACCTTGTCGCCGACCACGAAACAGCGAATATCGGCGCCGCCCGCTTCCTTGATGTACTCCTGCACCATGATGTTTTGCTTGAGCCCCATAAAGGCCTCAATCACCGACTCGGCGGCAGTGGCGGTTTCACACAGCACCACGCCGATACCCTGGGTGCCTTCCAGCACCTTGATCACCAATGGCGCGCCGTTAACCATTTCGATCAGGTCGGGGATATCATCCGGCGAGTGGGCAAAACCGGTCACCGGCAACCCCAGGCCGCGGCGCGACAGCAGTTGCAGCGAACGTAATTTGTCCCGCGAGCGGGCAATGGCCACCGATTCGTTGAGCGGGAAAACCCCCATCATTTCGAATTGACGCAGCACCGCGCAGCCGTAGAACGTGACCGAGGCACCGATGCGCGGGATCACGGCATCGAAGCCTTCCAGCGGCTTGCCACGATAGTGGATCTGCGGCTTATGACTGGCGATGTTCATATAGGCGCGCAGGGTATCGATCACTACCATTTCATGGCCTCGTTCGGTACCGGCTTCAACCAGACGACGAGTGGAATACAGACGCGGGTTACGCGACAGCACAGCGATCTTCATGCAACACCTGTGGCAGAGGTAGTAGTGACCGGAAACACCGGCTTGTCTTGAACGTATTTGTGTTCTGGATTGACGACCAGCTGGCCCTCAATCAGGGCTTTTGAGCCCAGCAGCAAGCGATAACGCATCGATTTGCGACAGGCGAGCGTGAACTCCACCTCCCAGACCCGATCACCCAGCGCCAGGCCGGTGCGGATCACATAGCGAACCTGGGTGTGGCCATTGGAGCTTTTAATGGTTTTAATCGCCACCAAAGGGGCTTCACAGTGACGGTGACGCAGTTGTACCAGGGTGCCCAGATGGGCATTGAAACGTACCCACTCGACACCATCGCGCACAAAAGGCTCGATTTCGGTGGCGTGCAGGCTGGAGGTACTGGCACCGGTGTCGATTTTCGCGCGCAGGCCGGCGACTCCCAAATCGGGAAGCGCCACCCACTCGCGCAGACCGACAACGGTCAAGTGATCAAAAGTCTTCAATATAAGTAACCAGCGATTAACGTATTCAGGCCGCAGGAGGAACCCTGCAGGTAAAACAATTGGCGATGCCGATTTGGCAGCGTACAAAGCGCATTCACGCAGAATATCCGGCAAATGGCGACAGTTATCTGAGTGTAGGCTGCTCGGCAAGCAGGCATTCTATCGGGCCGAATGCTTCAGTTGTTCATTGCAAGCAGTAGTACAGTTCTGACTATTTAAGTGAAGAGGAATTCCAGTGGCGCAAAAGCAGGAAGAGGACGACAAGGTTCGCCTGGACAAGTGGCTCTGGGCTGCGCGTTTTTACAAGACCCGTGCATTGGCCAAGGCTGCGATTGAAAGCGGCAAGGTGCATTGCCGGGGTGAGCGCTGCAAGCCCAGCAAAGAGCCTCGCCTGGGCGATGAACTGCAAATTCGTGTGGGCCTTGAAGAGCGCACTGTCGAAGTCAAGGCGCTGTCCGTGGTTCGCCGTGGCGCCCCTGAAGCCCAATTGCTCTACGCCGAAACCGAACACAGCATCGCCAAGCGTGAAAACGCCGCCGCCCTGCGTAAATCCGGGGCTATGGGGATCAGTACCGATGGCAAGCCGACCAAGAAGCAGCGGCGCCAACTGCATCAGTTTCATGACGCCAGTGGGGCCGAGTGAGCCGGCCGAAGCCTGTAAACCGTACGTCGAGTCTGTGGCTGCATAACTTGTAATCACGCAGGTATGGCGCCATATAGGGTCATCAGACCTGCACGACATTCAATGACTCGTACACATTTTGTCACCAATTCAGAACTCTATTCTTATGTCCGATTTACTCAAAACCGATGCCACACAACGCTTTATGTTCGACACCAGCGACGCCCGTGGCGAGCTGGCCTCGCTGGAGCACAGCTACGCTGACGTGTTGGCCAAGCACGCTTATCCACAGCCGGTTCAGCAATTGCTGGGCGAGCTGATGGCTGCGGCCGCGCTGTTGGTGGGCAACCAGAAGATCGATGGTTTGCTGAGCCTGCAGGCCCGTTCCGAAGGCCCGGTGCCGCTGCTGATGATCGAATGCACCAGCGATCGAGAAATCCGTGGCCTGGCCCGTTTTGACGCGGCCAGCATTGCCCCGGACGCCACGCTGGCCGACCTGCTGCCCAATGGCGTACTGGCCATTACCATCGATCCTACCGTTGGCAAGCGCTACCAGGGCATCGTGGACCTGAACGGCGAGACCCTGGCGGACTGCTTCACCAACTATTTCGTCATGTCCGAGCAAGTGCCGACCCGTTTCTGGCTGGTTGCCGATGGCCAGCGTGCGCGCGGCATGTTCCTGCAGCAGTTGCCTGCCGACGTGGTCAAGGATGAAGACGAGCGCGTCGACAGCTGGGACCGCCTGCTGATGCTGGGCGATACGCTCAAGTCTGAAGAGCTGCTGGGGCTGGACAACGAGACCATCCTGCACCGTTTGTATCACGAAGAAACCGTGCGCCTGTTTGATCATCAGGCCATTGAATTCAAGTGCAGCTGCTCCCGTGAGCGTTCGGGTAACGCCCTGACCAGCCTGGGCCACGCCGATGCGCTCAATCTGGTGACCGAGCATGGCGGTCATATCGAAATCGACTGCCAGTTCTGCAACGAGCGCTATCTGTTTGATGCCGCTGACGTCGATCAATTGTTCGCTGGCGCAGGTGTTGAATCCCCGTCGGGCACTCATCACTAAAACGTTTCAGCCTAGGTAAAACACCTGTCAAAGCCCGTTCTTGCGCGGTTCTGACAGGTGGGGCCTACTCTTTTTGGGGTTTTCTGGCATAATCCGGCCCACTTTTTTCGCGGTAGTAGTGCAAATTTTTCTACTACAAAACGTTTGGCGCACTCGGCCAATGGCCGACGGGGAACCTCATGACGCAAGCTAATAACGCCGTGTACACCGATCTGAGCATCGACGATCTGGTCAAAGAAGCCCTGAGCCGTGGTGAAGGCGTGCTTGCCGACAATGGCGCACTGGTTGTCGAAACTGGCCACCGTACAGGCCGTTCGCCGGCTGACCGCTTCATTGTTGAAGAACCGTCCACTCAGGCTGCCATTGCCTGGGGCCCGATCAACCGCAAGTTCCCGGCCGACAAGTTTGATGCCCTGTGGGACCGCGTCGAGGCATTCAACAGCGCGCAAGAGCATTTCGTTTCCCATGTGCATGTAGGTGCTTCCGAAGACCACTACCTGGCCGTGAAAATGACCACCCAGACTGCCTGGCAGAACCTGTTCGGTCGTTGCCTGTTCATCAACCCGGCCAAGTACAACCCGGCCGGTCGTGATGAGTGGCAAGTGCTTAACGTGGCCAACTTCGAGTGCGTTCCTGAGCGTGATGGCACCAACTCTGACGGTTGCGTGATCATCAACTTCGCCCAGAAAAAAGTGCTGATCGCCGGCATGCGTTACGCCGGTGAAATGAAAAAAGCCATGTTCTCGGTACAGAACTTCCTGCTGCCTGCTGCTGACGTGCTGCCGATGCACTGCGCTGCCAACATCGGCGAAGAGGGCGACGTGACCCTGTTCTTCGGTTTGTCCGGCACCGGTAAAACCACCCTGTCCGCCGACGAAAGCCGTTACCTGATCGGTGACGACGAACACGGCTGGGGCGAGGGTGTGGTGTTCAACATCGAAGGCGGTTGCTATGCCAAGTGCATCGACCTGTCCGAGAAGAACGAGCCGGTTATCTGGAAAGCCATCAAGCACGGTGCGGTGCTGGAAAACGTTGTGCTCGACGCTGCCGGACACCCTGACTATGCCGATGTCAGCCTGACCCAGAACAGCCGTGCTGCCTACCCGCTGGAACACGTTGCCAAGCGTTCCGAGAAAAACCTGGGCGGCGAGCCAAACGCCGTGATCTTCCTGACCTGCGACCTGACTGGCGTACTGCCACCGGTGTCGATCCTCAGCGAAGAGCAGGCGGCCTACCACTTCCTGTCTGGCTACACCGCACTGGTGGGCTCGACTGAAATGGGTTCGGGCAGCGGCATCAAGTCGACCTTCTCCACCTGCTTCGGCGCACCGTTCTTCCCGCGTCCGGCTGGCGAATACGCAGAGCTGCTGATCAAGCGCATCCGCGGCTTCGGCTCCAAGGTGTACCTGGTCAACACCGGCTGGACCGGCGGTGGCTACGGCGTTGGCAAGCGTTTCAACATCCCGACTACCCGTGCGGTGATTGCTGCGATCCAGAGCGGTGCTCTGATCGGCGCTGAAACCGAGCACCTGGACATCATCAACCTGGACGTGCCTAAAGCCGTACCTGGCGTTGAAACTGTCCTGCTCAACCCGCGTAACACCTGGGCTGACAAAGCGGCCTACGACGAAGCTGCCAAGGCATTGGCCGGCCTGTTCGTCGAGAACTTCAAGAAGTTCGACGTCAGCGACGCGATCAAGGCTGCTGGCCCGAAGGCGTAAGCCATCGATCAGTGTTTTGATTCACAAAAAAGCCGCCTGAAAGGGCGGCTTTTTTGTGCCTGGAATTTTCTGTGGGTAGGCATCCTGTGGGGGGCTTGTTGTGGGAGCGGGCTTGCTCGCGATGCAGACGCTGCGGTTTGTCTGATTCACCACAGCGATGCCATCGCGAGCGAGCCCGCTCCCACAGACAGCCTCGCTTAGGCTTCCAGTTCTTGCGTATTCCAATGACCGCTGCTGATCGCCGCGTAGAGCATGCCGATGGTCAACGCTACTTTGCTCTCCCGACCCTTGGCCTTGCGCTTGAGGTGCGGGTCATTGCCAGCGGGCTGGAAATAGCGATAGGCATCGTAGTCGGCCAATTCCAGGCCGAAACGCTCTTCCAGGGCCTCCATCAAATGCTGGGCATCCGCGCCATTGCAGCCCAGGTCAGCATTGATTGCGGTCTTGAGGCTGATGGTTTTGTGTTCCGGCAAGCCGATTTCTTCGTGCAGCAACTGCAGCAGTTCACGCAGGGTGGGGGTGTCGGGGAGGTCGGCGGCGAGTTTCATCGGCAGAGGTCCGAAAAGTACTTCATGGTAGTTCTCCAGGCGAATGAGTCTTCAGCCAATCGGCTAATGCTGAATTCATCCGTGTTTGCCAGCCTGGCCCGGACGCCTTGAATTGCTCCACAACCTCTGGCGCAAGCCGGATAGTGATACGTGTCAGTACTTTTTCAGCCTTGGGCCTGCCACGTTTAATCAACTGCGGGCCTTTGAATTCATCGGCAGCTTCAAAAAATGCTTCCGTCAGCTCCGGCGCGTCATCGGGGTCAGCCCAGTCGATGTGCGTAGAGTGCTTGTTCGCGCTCATTGGCTTTCCTCATGGAAATAATACGGCGATCCGCGCCGCGCGGAGTCCAGACCAAAACCACCATGCGTTCCTTTAACAAACCGATGCTGATTAGTCGGACTTCTCCGTAATCTTGGCGAGAGTCTTCAGCGGTGAGGTGATGACCCGAAAATACGGTTTTTGCGTCAGCGAAATCGAGGCCTCGCTCGAGTAGCGTCTTGTTGCGCTTGATGATGTCGTAGGTTATTCGCATCTATTTATCGTATGCACAATAAATACTACTGGCTAAGCCAGTTTGTTGCCAGATTTTGCGTTTTCTTCAGACAAAGGGTTGTTCAAGGCTTTGCGGCATGACCCTGTATCATCCCCTCTCAATTTGCCCCCCGGCCTTTTCTCGATCGTCTGCAAACCTCGCGTTAAAGTTCTGCGCTTTGCAGCGGTCAATGGAGTGACAGTGATGCACAACACCCTGGAACAGGTTTTCGGTTATCCACAGTTTCGTGCCGGGCAAGAGGCGGTGGTCAGTGCCGTTTTGGCCGGGCGTTCGGCGGCAGCGATTTTCCCCACGGGCTCGGGCAAGTCGTTGTGTTATCAACTCCCGGCTTTGTTGCTGCCTCACCTGACGCTGGTGGTTTCGCCGCTATTGGCCCTTATGCAGGACCAACTGACGTTTTTGCAGCGCCACGGCATTGCCGCGGCCAGCATCGATTCGGCGCAAAGCCGTGAGGACGCCAGCGACGTCATGGCCCGGGCCAAAGCGGGCGAATTGAAGATCCTGATGATCTCGGTCGAGCGCCTGAAAAACGAGCGCTTCCGTAACTTTTTGCAGCAAGTACCGATTTCCCTGCTGGTGGTGGACGAAGCGCACTGTATTTCCGAGTGGGGGCATAACTTCCGCCCGGACTATCTGAAGCTCCCCGACTACCAGCGTCAGTTCAATATCCCGCAGGCCTTGCTGTTGACGGCGACTGCCACGCCCAATGTCATTGCGGATATGCAGGCCAAATTCGCCATTGCCGAGGCGGATGTCATCACTACCGGTTTCTATCGCGCCAATCTTAACCTGTGGGTCGAGCCGGTCAGCGGTACAGCCAAGCGCCAGCGCCTGGTGCAGTGGATGGGCGCGCGCATCGGCCAGCCGAGCATCGTCTATGTCACGCTGCAACGGACCGCCGAGCAGATTGCCGAACACCTCAACCAGCACGGCATCAGCGCCAACGCTTACCACGCCGGTTTGCCCCATGAGCAGCGCGAGGGCATCCAGCGCCAGTTCATGGGCGGGCAGTTGAACTGCATCGTTGCCACCATCGCCTTCGGGATGGGCATTGATAAAAGCGATATCCGCAATGTGGTGCATTTCGACTTGCCCAAGTCGATTGAAAACTACAGCCAGGAAATCGGCCGCGCCGGGCGTGATGGCCAGCCTTCGGATTGTTTGGTGCTGGCCAATCGCGACAGCCTCAATGTGCTGGAAAACTTTGTGTACGGCGATACGCCGGAGCTGCAAGGTATTCGCTATGTGCTCGATGAGTTGCGTGAGGCGATTCCTGAAGGGCAGTGGGAATTCATGCTGTTGCCATTATCCGATCAGAGCAATATCCGTCAGCTACCGCTTAAAACCTTGCTGGTGCAGCTGGAATTGCGCGGTTTGATAGCGCCGCGCTATGCCTACTTTGCCGAATACCGTTTCAAGTTTCTGATCGAGCCCGAGGTGCTGCTGGCCAAGTTCGAGGGTGAGCGCCAAGAGTTTGTCTCGGCCATCATCCAGACTTCCAGTCGCGCCAGAACCTGGGCCACGGTGAATTTCGATACCCTGTACAACCAGCATCAGGCCGACCGCAATCGGGTGGTCAAGGCGCTGGATTATTTTCAGGAGAAGGGCTGGATCGAGCTTGAAAGCAAGCAGATGACCGAGGTTTACAGCCTGTTGGTGGCGGATTTTGATGCAGCGGCGTTAAGTCAGGAACTGCACGCTTACTTCACGGCCCACGAGCGTGGCGAAATCGAACGGATTCACGCCATGCTGGCGCTGTTTGCCAGCGAAACCTGTTTGAGCTACCGGCTGGCGCAGTATTTTGGTGATGAGCAGGCACCCCGGCAGTGTGGCCATTGTTCGGTGTGTGCAGGGCAGGTCGCTTATTTGCCGGAACCGCCCGCACTGTCACCGCTTGTGGATAAAAACTTTGAAACCCTTTGTGGCGCTTTTATCCACAAGCATCAGGACTACACGGGTAGTTATCCCCCGGCAGAACGCCTGACCCGGTTTTTGTGCGGGATCAGCGTACCGATGTTCACCAAAATGAAAGCGCGGGCCATTCCGGGGTTTGCGGTCTTGGAGAATTATCCCTATGCCGAAGTCCGGGATTGGGCTGCGAAGCATCTGAACGAGCTGTAATTCAACTACCTGTAGGTGGTGTGGGAGCGGGCTTGCTCGCGATTGGATCGCCGTGGTTTGACAGAGAAACCGCGTCGTTGCCATCGCGAGCAAGCCCGCTCCCACAAAGGGTTATGCACCTACCCCAGCAACTCCCGCAGTACGCGGGTGAAGTCGCGGCAGCTGGCCTCTTCATCGGCATGATGGCCATCGCGCACAACCCACTGGCCGTTGACCATCACGTTGCGCACTTGGCGATCACCTCCAGCAAACAACCAGCGGTTGAGAATCGCATCGTCCTGGGCGGTAGCCAGGTACGGATCGTTGCCGTCGAGCACCAGCCAGTCGGCGCGCTGGCCCACGGCCAGCCCGGCAACCGTTTGCCCCATTGCTTGGGCGCCGCCCGCCAGTGCTGAGTCGTACAGCGTGCGGCCGACCATCGGCTGGTCGCTGCGGTACATCCGGTTGCGGCGTTGGTCTCGCAAACGTTGGCCGTACTCCAGCCAGCGCAGTTCCTCGACCACGCTCAGTGATACATGGCTGTCCGAGCCGATGCCCATGCGCCCGCCTTGAGCGAGGTAATCCACTGCCGGGAAAATACCGTCACCCAGGTTGGCTTCGGTGGTCAGGCACAACCCGGCAACGGCCTTGCTCTGCGCCATCCGTTGAACTTCGTGCGCATTGGCGTGGGTTGCATGCACCAGGCACCAGCGCTGATCGACCTCGACGTTGTCATACAGCCACTGGATCGGGCGCTTGCCGCTCCAGCTCAGGCAGTCGTCGACTTCCTTTTGCTGCTCGGCGATATGGATATGCACCGGGCAAGCCGTGTCGCTGGCCTGCAGCACTTCGTGGATCTGTTCGGGCGTGACGGCGCGCAACGAGTGGAAGCACAGCCCCAGGGCCTGCGCCGGCTGTTGCGCGAGCAATGGCTTGAGCTGTTGCTGTAATTTCAGATACTGCTCGGTGCTGTTGATAAAACGCCGCTGGCCCTCATTGGGCGCCTGGCCGCCAAAGCCCGAGTGGCTGTACAGCACTGGCAGCAGGGTCAGGCCGATACCGGCCGAACGCGCCGCTTCACTAATGCGCAGCGCCAGCTCTGCCGGGTTGGCATAGGGCTGGCCCGACAGATCGTGGTGTACATAATGGAATTCGGCCACCGAGGTGTAACCGGCCTTGAGCATTTCGATGTACAACTGGCGGGCAATAACGCCGAGCTGTTCGGGGCTGATTTTTCCGACGAGCCGGTACATCAGATCGCGCCACGTCCAGAAACTATCGTTGGGGTTGCCTGCCACTTCGGCCAAACCTGCCATCGCCCGCTGGAAGGCATGGGAGTGCAGGTTCGGCATGCCCGGCAGCACAGGGCCTGACAGATATTCGGCGCCTTGAGCATCGGAATTGGCTGTAATTTGTGTCAGGCAACCATCGGCACCCACCTCGATTCGGACATTGGCAGACCAGCCAGTCGGTAGCAGGGCGCGCTCGGCAAAGAAGACGGACATCGGTTCGGTACCCCAAAGCTTGTTATTTGTATATACATATACAGACGTTTGCCTGCCCGGTAAACTCCGGCAAGCTACGCCCTTTACTCATGAACAAGGATTGCCTGTGTCGACTCCGCCTGTCGTGTCCCCGCTGGCCGCCCACATGGGCGACAGCCCGGCCCCGCTTTACGCCCGCGTGAAGCAAATGATCACTCAACAAATCCAGAGTGGAAACTGGCCGCCGCATTACCGCGTGCCATCCGAAAGTGAACTGGTGACCCAGCTGGGTTTCAGCCGCATGACCATCAACCGTGCGCTGCGTGAAATGACCGCCGACGGCTTGCTGGTGCGCATGCAGGGTGTCGGCACGTTTGTGGCCGAGCCCAAGACGCAATCCGCGCTGTTTGAAGTCAACAACATCGCCGATGAAATCGCCGCCCGTGGGCATACGCACACGTGCAAGGTGATCAGCCTGGGTGAAGAAATGGCCGGCTCGGAACGCGCCGCCGTGCTCGATATGCGTGAAGGGCAAAAGGTCTTTCATTCATTGATCGTGCATTACGAAAACGGAATTGCCGTGCAAATCGAGGACCGTTTCGTCAACGCCCAGGTGGCGCCGGACTACCTCAAGCAGGATTTCACCCTGCAAACGCCTTACGCTTATTTGTCTCAGGTCGCACCGCTGACCGAAGGCGAGCATGTGGTGGAAGCGATCCTGGCGGACCCCCAAGAGTGCAAATTACTGCAAATCGAGCCCGGCGAACCGTGCCTGCTGATTCGCCGCCGCACCTGGTCGGGCCGTCAACCGGTTACCGCTGCCCGTCTGATCCATCCCGGTTCCCGTCATCGCCTCGAAGGACGCTTCAATAAATGAGCCAACCCGTTGTTTTGCGCGCCGCCGATTACCCACGCATGCCCTGGAAAAATGGCGGCGGCAGCACTGAAGAAATCACCCGTGACGCAGGCGAGGGCCTTGAAGGCTTTGGCTGGCGCCTGTCGATTGCCGATATTGGCGAGTCCGGCGGCTTTTCCCGTTTTGAGGGTTATCAGCGGATCATCAGCGTGCTGCAGGGCGCGGGCATGCACCTGCAGGTTGATGGGCTGAGCACGCGGGCATTGCGACCGTTCGATGCCTTTGCGTTCAAGGGCGAAAGTGCCGTCAGTTGCAGCCTGATTGACGGGCCGATCCGCGACTTCAACCTGATCTACGCCCCGCAGCGTTACACGTCCCGCCTGCAATGGCTGGATGCAACCACCCCGCAACGCCTGTTCAGTTCGGCGCATACCGTGCTGGTGTTCAGTGCGGGCGAAGTTCATGTGGGCTTGGGTAACACCTGCCACGAACACCTGGGCCTCTATGACTGCCTGCAACTGAGCGGCAATCGCCAGTTGCTGGAAATCACCCTGACAGGCCTGTGCTGCGTGATTGAGTTGAGCGCGGTCTGAGCTACTGAATGTGGGAGCGGGCTTGCTCGCGATGGTATCACTGCGGCTTATCTGTAAGACCGCATCGTCTGCATCGCGAGCAATCCCGCTCCCACAGGTCTTAAAGCCACAACGTGTTACCAAACGCCCCAAAATGTTGCATTGGTCATCCTCCGTAACATCCTCGCGCTTCACACAACTCCCGCCCTGAAAATTTTCTACGCTCCGAGGCCCTTTGTTTCCGGGCATTTCAGCGTTTTTACAGGTTGAATTCAAAAGCTGGCCGCTAACTTGCATATGCTTGTATGTACAAGTACATAAGTGTGCGTCGATCCTCTTCTCACACCCGACGCATCCGACCATCGCTGAGGAGTTACCCGTGACTTCAACTACCCCAAAATCGCCTGCCGAGTTCACCCGCCACCGTGATGGTGAGATCCGCGCCGCCCGCGGCACCCAGCTCACAGCCAAAAGCTGGATGACCGAAGCGCCCCTGCGGATGCTGATGAACAACCTCGACCCGCAAGTGGCCGAGAACCCGACCGAGCTGGTGGTGTATGGCGGTATTGGCCGGGCTGCGCGCAACTGGGAATGCTACGACAAGATCGTCGAAAGCCTGACCAACCTCAACGATGACGAAACCCTGCTGGTGCAATCGGGCAAGCCGGTTGGCGTATTCAAAACCCACAGCAACGCACCGCGGGTACTGATCGCCAACTCCAACCTGGTACCGCACTGGGCCACTTGGGAGCATTTCAACGAACTGGATGCCAAGGGCCTGGCCATGTACGGCCAGATGACCGCCGGCAGCTGGATCTATATCGGCAGCCAGGGCATCGTCCAGGGCACCTACGAAACCTTCGTCGAGGCCGGTCGCCAGCACTATAACGGCAGCCTGGTCGGCAAGTGGGTACTGACCGCAGGCCTGGGCGGCATGGGCGGCGCACAACCGCTGGCGGCAACCCTGGCCGGTGCCTGCTCGCTGAACATCGAATGCCAGCAAAGCCGTATCGATTTCCGCCTGGCCACTCGTTATGTCGACGAGCAAGCTGCGGACCTGGATGACGCGCTGGCCCGTATCGCCAAATACACCGCTGAAGGCAAGGCAATTTCCATTGCCCTGTGCGGCAACGCTGCTGAACTGCTGCCAGAAATGGTCCGCCGTGGCGTGCGCCCGGACATGGTCACCGACCAGACCAGCGCCCACGACCCATTGAACGGCTACCTGCCAAAAGGCTGGACCTGGGAACAGTACCGCGACCGCGCCGTGACCGATCCGGCTGCTGTGGTCAAAGCCGCCAAGGCCTCGATGGGCGAGCACGTTGAAGCGATGCTGGCCTTCCAGAAGGCTGGCATTCCAACCTTCGACTACGGCAACAACATCCGTCAGATGGCTAAAGAAGTTGGCGTAGAAAACGCCTTCGACTTCCCGGGTTTTGTCCCTGCTTATATCCGTCCGTTGTTCTGCCGTGGTGTAGGGCCGTTCCGCTGGGTCGCGCTGTCGGGCGATGCCGAAGACATCTACAAAACCGACGCCAAGGTCAAGGAACTGATCGCCGACGACGCCCACCTGCACAACTGGCTGGACATGGCCCGCGAGCGCATCAGCTTCCAGGGCCTGCCGGCACGTATCTGCTGGGTCGGTCTGGGCCAGCGCGCCAAGCTGGGCCTGGCATTCAACGAAATGGTGCGCAGCGGTGAGCTCAAAGCACCGATCGTGATCGGCCGCGACCACCTGGACTCCGGCTCGGTGTCCAGCCCGAACCGCGAAACCGAAGCCATGCAGGACGGTTCGGATGCTGTGTCCGACTGGCCACTGCTCAATGCCCTGCTCAACACCGCCAGCGGCGCGACCTGGGTGTCGCTGCACCACGGCGGCGGCGTGGGCATGGGCTTCTCCCAGCATTCGGGGATGGTGATCGTGTGTGACGGTACCGACGAAGCGGCCGAGCGCATCGCCCGCGTTCTGCACAACGACCCGGCCACCGGCGTGATGCGCCATGCCGATGCCGGTTACGACATCGCCATCGACTGCGCCAACGAGCAGGGCTTGAACCTGCCGATGATCAACGGCTGACCTGCGGGCACGAATCCTGTGGGAGCGGGCTTGCTCGCGATGCAGACGCCTCGGTGCTTCAGGCAGTCCGAGATGATGCCATCGCGGGCCAGCCCGGCTCCCACAAGGTTACGAACAATTTCTATAATTTCGGTAACACGCGTGAAGGAGTATTAACGTGCTTGAGTTAAACCTGATCCCCGGCCAACTGAGCCTTGCCCAGCTGCGTGACATTTATCAGCAGCCGGTTACCCTCAGCCTGGACGAGAGCGCTTCTGCGCAGATCGATGCCAGTGTGGCGTGCGTTGAGCAGATCCTCGCCGAAAACCGCACCACCTATGGCATCAACACAGGTTTTGGCTTGTTGGCTTCGACCAAAATCGCCAGCGAAGACCTGGAAAACCTCCAGCGTTCCCTGGTGCTTTCCCACGCAGCCGGTATCGGCGAGCCAATCAGCGATGATCTGGTGCGCCTGATCATGGTGCTCAAGGTCAACAGCCTGAGCCGTGGTTTCTCCGGGATCCGTCGCGTGGTTATCGATGCATTGATCGCCCTGATCAATGCCGAGGTTTACCCGCATATCCCGCTCAAAGGCTCGGTGGGTGCATCGGGCGACTTGGCGCCGTTGGCGCATATGTCGCTGGTGCTGCTGGGCGAAGGCAAGGCCCGTTATAAAGGTGAGTGGCTGGATGCTGTCAGCGCCCTGAAACAGGCGGGTCTTGAGCCGCTGACCCTGGCTGCCAAGGAAGGCCTGGCCCTGCTTAACGGTACTCAGGTGTCGACGGCCTACGCCCTGCGCGGCCTGTTTGAAGGCGAAGACCTGTTTGCCGCCGCGATGGCCTGTGGCGGCCTGACCGTTGAAGCCGTACTGGGTTCGCGCTCGCCGTTCGACCCGCGCATTCATGCGGCCCGCGGCCAACGCGGCCAGATCGACGCCGCCGCGATTTATCGCGACCTGCTGGGCACCAGCAGCGCAGTGTCCGAGTCGCACAAAAACTGCGACAAGGTACAAGACCCGTACTCCCTGCGCTGCCAGCCACAAGTGATGGGCGCCTGCCTGACCCAGTTCCGCCAGGCCGCCGAGGTGCTGGGCATTGAAGCCAACGCAGTATCGGATAACCCGCTGGTGTTCGCCGAGCAGGGCGACGTGATCTCCGGCGGCAACTTCCATGCCGAACCGGTGGCGATGGCAGCTGACAACATGGCCCTGGCGATTGCTGAAATCGGTTCGCTGAGCGAGCGTCGCATCTCGTTGATGATGGACAAGCACATGTCGCAACTGCCGCCGTTCCTGGTGGCCAATGGCGGCGTCAACTCCGGCTTTATGATCGCTCAAGTGACGGCTGCGGCCCTGGCTAGCGAGAACAAGGCGTTGTCCCACCCGCATAGCGTCGACAGCATTCCGACCTCGGCCAACCAGGAAGACCACGTTTCGATGGCGCCTTCTGCTGGCAAGCGTCTGTGGGAAATGGCTGAAAACGTTCGCGGTGTTCTGGCCATCGAATGGCTGGCCGCGTGCCAGGGCCTGGATCTGCGTGATGGTCTGAAAACGTCCGCCAAGCTGGAAATCGCCCGCACCACCCTGCGCAGCAAGGTCGCGCACTATGAGAAAGACCGCTTCTTCGCCCCGGACATCGAAATCGCCATGCAACTGCTGGCGTCCCGTTGCCTGAACGCTCTGCTGCCTGCACACGCTCTGCCAAGCCTGTAATCCAAAAAACGCAGAGGGCCTACGGGCTCTCTGCGTCTCTGTTTTCGCTGACAAAAATAATCAAGGACGCGAAATGCAAAACCACACTCAAGGTTTGAAGCGCGGGCTATCCGCTCGCCACATCCGTTTCATGGCGCTGGGTTCAGCGATCGGGACGGGTCTATTTTATGGTTCAGCCGCTGCCATTCAGATGGCTGGGCCTGCTGTCTTGCTGGCTTACCTGATTGGTGGCGCGGCGGTTTTCATGGTCATGCGTGCACTGGGCGAAATGGCCGTGCACAACCCGGTGTCCGGCTCGTTCGGGCACTACGCCAGCACCTACCTGGGGCCCATGTCGGGCTTTATCCTCGGCTGGACCTATGCCTTCGAAATGATCATCGTGTGTCTGGCCGATGTCACCGCGTTCGGCATCTACATGGGCTTCTGGTTCCCGGAAGTGGCGCGCTGGATCTGGGTGCTGGGCATCGTGCTGCTGATTGGCGGCCTGAACCTGTGCAGCGTCAAGGTCTTCGGTGAAATGGAATTCTGGCTGTCGCTGCTCAAGGTTGCCGCCATCGTGGCGATGATCCTGGCCGGTTTCGGCATCATGCTGTTTGGCATCGGCACCTCGGGCAGCTCCGATGCGGTGGCGACCGGCATCAGTAATCTTTGGTCCTTCGGCGGCTTTATGCCCAATGGCGTGGGCGGTCTGATCGCCTCGTTTGCCGTGGTGATGTTTGCCTTTGGCGGTATTGAGATCATCGGTATTACCGCCGGTGAGGCCAAAGACCCGCAGCGTGTGATCCCCAAGGCGATCAACGCAGTGCCGCTGCGTATTCTGCTGTTTTACGTGCTGACCCTGTTTGTGTTGATGGCCATTTACCCGTGGACCCAGATCGGCAGCCAGGGCAGCCCCTTTGTGCAGATTTTTGACAGCCTGGGCATCAGCTCGGCGGCCACCATCCTCAATATCGTGGTGATCTCGGCGGCAGTGTCGGCGATCAACAGCGACATTTTCGGCGCCGGCCGCATGATGTATGGCCTGGCCCAGCAAGGTCAGGCGCCCAAGGGCTTTGCCAAAATTTCCCGGCATGGCGTGCCGTGGATGACCGTTCTGGTTATGGGCGCCACCTTGCTGGTCGGTGTGGTGCTTAACTATCTGATCCCGGAAAACATCTTCCTGGTGATTGCTTCGATTGCGACCTTTGCCACGGTGTGGGTGTGGTTGATGATCCTGGTGACTCAAGTGGCCATGCGTCGCTCCATGACCCGTGAACAGGTGGCCGAGCTCAAGTTCCCGGTACCGTTCTGGCCCTATGCGCCGATTGCCGCCATTGTATTTATGGTGTTTATCTTCGGTGTGCTGGGCTATTTCCCTGAGACACAGGCAGCGCTGATGGTAGGCGTGGTCTGGATTCTCATGCTGGTTGTGGCTTACCTGTTGTGGGTAAAGCCGGCAGCAGGGCGGGCGATTGAAGTGGCGCCCGAGCTTTCCTGAGTTATTGATTTTTGACGGAGTGACGCGATGAAAACCCTTTGGCAGCACTGCAATGTCGCAACAATGGCCAATGGCATGTACTCGATCATCGAGGATGCCGCCATCGTCACCCGTGACGGCTACATTGAGTGGCTTGGTTCGCGTCAGCAGTTGCCGGCGGGTGAATATGGGCAAACCCACGGCCTTGAAGGCGCGTGGGTCACGCCGGGGCTGATCGATTGCCATACGCACACGGTATTTGGCGGCAACCGCAGCGGTGAATTCGAGCAACGCTTGCAAGGTGTGAGCTATGCCGAAATCGCCGCCGCCGGTGGCGGTATTGCCAGCACCGTGCGTGCGACCCGTGCGGCCAGCGAGGACGAGTTGTTCGACAGCGCCCGTCAGCGCTTGCTGTGTTTGCTGCGCGATGGCGTGACCAGTGTCGAGATCAAATCCGGTTACGGTCTGAGCCTTGAAAGCGAGCGCAAGATTTTGCGGGTGATCCGCCGCCTGGGTGAAGAGTTGCCGGTGACGGTGCGCAGCACCTGCCTGGCCGCCCATGCCTTGCCGCCGGAGTACAAGGATCGCGCCGACGACTATATCGAGCATATCTGTAACGAGATGCTGCCCGCGCTGGCGGCCGAAGGGCTGGTGGACGCCGTGGATGCCTTCTGCGAATACCTGGCATTTTCGCCTGAGCAGGTGGAGCGGGTGTTCAAGGTGGCGCAGCAACTGGGCCTGCCGGTCAAATTGCACGCCGAGCAGCTGTCTTCATTGCATGGCTCCAGCTTGGCGGCGCGTTATCAGGCGCTGTCGGCCGATCATCTGGAATTCATGACCGAAGAAGACGCCATTGCCATGGCCGAATCCGGCACCGTGGCCGTACTCTTGCCGGGCGCGTTCTACTTTTTGCGTGAAACGCAATTGCCGCCGATGGAAGCCCTGCGCAAGCACGGGGTAAAAATCGCCATCGCCAGCGACCTCAACCCGGGCACCTCGCCGGGCTTGTCGCTGCGCCTGATGCTGAACATGGCCTGCACCCTGTTCCGCATGACCCCCGAAGAAGCCCTGGCCGGGGTCACCCTGCACGCGGCAATGGCATTGGGCATGGGCGAGACCCACGGCTCGCTTGAGCCTGGCAAGGTGGCCGACTTTGTCGCCTGGAACATTGATCGCCCTGCAGACCTGGCCTACTGGCTGGGCGGTGATCTGGACAAACGCGTTGTGCGCAGCGGCGTTGACGTAACGCTTTAGGAGAAAGCTTGTGGACAAGGTTCTGACATTCAAACAAGGCCGCGTGCCATTGCTGATCAGCATGCCCCATGCCGGTCTGAAACTGACGCCAGCGGTCAAGGCCGGGCTGATCCCCGAGGCGCAAAGCCTGCCGGACACCGACTGGCATATCCCGCAGCTTTACGACTTTGCCAGTGAGCTGGGGGCCAGCACCCTGGCGGCCGAGTATTCGCGCTTTGTAATTGACCTCAATCGCCCGCAGGACGATGCGCCGATGTATGTGGGCGCGACCACAGGCTTGTTCCCGGCCACGCTGTTTGAGGGCGTGCCATTGTTTCGTGAGGGGCAGGTGCCTACGAAAGAGGAGCGTGCGACGTACCTGGAACAGATCTGGAAGCCTTATCACCAGACCCTGCAACAGGAACTCCAGCGCATGAAAGACGAGTTTGGCTATGCGCTGCTGTTCGATGCGCACTCCATTCGCTCGCAAATCCCTCATCTGTTTGACGGCCGCCTGCCGGACTTCAACCTGGGCACCTTCAATGGCGCCAGTTGCGACCCTGCGCTGGCCCGTGACCTGGAAGCCATTTGTGCCGGGCATCCGGCCTACAGCCATGTACTGAACGGGCGCTTCAAGGGTGGCCATATCACTCGTCATTACGGCAGCCCTGTGGATAACATCCACGCTGTGCAGCTGGAACTGGCGCAATGTACTTATATGGAAGAGGTCGAGCCGTTCAACTACCGCGAAGACCTCGCCGCACCGACCCGGGTGGTGCTCAGGCAATTGCTGGCGCAGGTGATCGAGTGGGGGCGTGAACGCTACGCCTGATGGCCCGGGAGAAGAAAGCCCAGTACTTGTAGGAGCGGGCTTGCTCGCGATTGGATCGCTGCGGGGCTACAGATACACCGTGTCGCGACTATCGCGGGCAAGCCCGCTCCCACAGGTTCAGTGGTCTTGCCCCCAGGACTTATAAGGGCATGCTCAACACCTCCAATCGGGTTTATGATGCCTGACGGCAATCTCTTTCGACCCCTCCCTGGAGTGCGTAATGCAGACCTTGTTCCCGCAGATCAAACCCTACGCCCGGCACGAGCTGGCGGTCGATGGCCCGCATGTGCTTTACGTTGACGAGAGCGGTTCGCCAGACGGCTTGCCGGTGGTGTTTGTCCACGGCGGGCCGGGCTCTGGCTGCGATGCCAACAGCCGCTGCTACTTCGACCCGGGCCTGTATCGCATCATCACTTTCGATCAGCGCGGTTGCGGGCGCTCTACCCCCCACGCCAGCCTGGACAGCAATACAACCTGGGACCTGGTCGCCGACATGGAGCGGATCCGTCTGTTTCTGGGCATCGAAAAATGGGTGCTGTTTGGCGGCTCGTGGGGCTCGACCCTGTCTCTTGCCTACGCGCAAAGCCATCCAGAGCAAGTGCACGGCCTGATTCTGCGTGGGATCTTTCTGGCACGGCCGCAGGAAATCGAATGGTTCTATCAGGCAGGGGCCAGCCGGATTTTCCCCGACTACTGGCAGGAATATATCGCGCCGATCCCTGAGGAGGAGCGTGACGACCTGATGAGTGCCTTTCACAAGCGCCTCACGGGCAACGACCAGATTGCCCAGATGCATGTGGCCAAGGCATGGTCGACCTGGGAAGGCCGCGCCGCCACCCTGCGGCCCAACCCGCAGGTGGTCGAGCGCTTCTGCGACCCGCACCGGGCATTGTCTATTGCCCGTATCGAATGCCACTACTTTATGAACAACGCGTTCCTGGAACCTAACCAGTTGCTGCGCGACATGCACAAGATCGCTCACCTGCCGGCCGTGATCGTGCATGGCCGCTACGACATGATCTGCCCGCTGGATAACGCCTGGGAGCTGCACCAGGCCTGGCCGGGCAGTGAGTTGCAAATTATCCGCGAAGCCGGTCATGTGGCCACCGAACCCGGGATTACCGACGCCCTGGTGCGCGCCACCGAGCAAATGGCCCGGCGCCTGCTCAACTTGCAGCCCGACGAAGCATGAGGGGCCTGTTGCAGCGCGTCAGTGGCGCACGGGTAGAGGTAGCGGGGGAGATTGTCGGTTCGATCGATCAGGGCTTGCTGGTGCTGGTCGCCGTCGAACCCGGCGATACCGAGGCCAGCGCGGCCAAGATGCTGCACAAGCTGCTCAACTACCGGGTATTCAGTGATTGCGAAGGCAAAATGAACCTGTCACTGGCCGATATCGGCGGTGGCTTGCTGCTGGTTTCGCAATTTACCCTGGCGGCAGACACCAAAAACGGCCTGCGTCCCAGCTTCTCCACAGCAGCGCCCCCGGCGTTGGCCCAGGCGTTGTTCGATCACTTGCTGGGCGAGGCAAAACGGTTGCACCCAACCGTGGCATCGGGGCGTTTTGGCGCCGATATGCAGGTGCATTTGACCAATGATGGCCCTGTGACATTTCTGTTACAAACCTAAAACCCTGAAAAACCGTGTTTTCGTCTGAAAACAGGGGTTTTTAACGAGAAATACTTGCTGACAGTAGATGCGTTGTAACGCGGGCTACTAGATAATCCTGCGCTACACAGAGACTAATCCGACACGTCTGGGGAATCATTCTATCCTTTGACGGTCGGAACAGTGCTCGCCAACCTGGCATTTAGATCGCTGGCCGTTGGTTTCATCATCTGTTTTCGGCGAGGTTTGCTCGTGATTGTTAGTCCATTAAATGCACCAAAAATGTCTGCCAAGCGGTTGCGTAACGCACTGGTGACGGGCTCTGCGCTCTTTTGCTTGTTCGGTGCGGGTCAACTGTGGGCATTCAGTCTGGATGACGTGGCGGCTGAGGCTAAAACCCTCGCCGAGCAGAAGTACCAAGCGCCGCGCAGCAATTTGCCAAAAGAGTTCCGCGACATGAAGTTCGCGGACTACCAGAAAATCCAGTTCAACCGCGACAAGGCCCAGTGGGCGGGCGATAAAACCCCGTTCAAACTGTCCTTCTATCACCAGGGCATGCATTTCGACACCCCGGTGAAAATCAACGAAGTGACCGCCACCACGGTTGAAGAGATCAAGTACGACCCGAGCCGTTTCGATTTCGGCGACGTCCAGTTTGACCCTAAAGCCACCGAAAACCTCGGTTGGGCGGGTTTCCGCGTGCTGTATCCGATCAACAAGGCGGATAAGCAGGACGAAATCATGACCATGCTCGGCGCGAGTTACTTCCGCGTTGTGGGCAAGGGCCAGATCTATGGCCTGTCGGCCCGTGGTATGGCGATCGACACCGCATTGCCGTCGGGCGAAGAGTTCCCGCGCTTCACCGAATTCTGGATCGAAAAACCCAAGCCAAACGACAAGCACCTGGTGATCTTCGCCCTGCTGGATTCGCCACGGGCGACCGGTGCTTACCGCTTTACCCTGCGCCCGGGCGTGGACACGGTGGTGGACGTCAAGGCGCAGATGTTCCTGCGTGACAAAGTGGGCAAGCTGGGCATCGCTCCGCTGACCAGCATGTACCTGTTCGGCGCCAACCAGCCGTCCAAAGTCCTCAACTACCGTCGCGAGCTGCACGATAGCTCGGGCCTGGCGATCCATGCCGGCAACGGCGAGTGGATCTGGCGCCCGCTGAACAACCCGAAACACCTGTCGGTGAGCAACTTCTCGGTTGAAAACCCGCGTGGCTTTGGCTTGCTGCAACGTGGTCGCGACTTCAGCCACTACGAAGACCTGGACGACAACTACCATAAGCGCCCAAGCGCCTGGATCGAACCGCAGGGCGACTGGGGCAAAGGCTCGGTTGACCTGGTAGAAATTCCGACCGCTGACGAAACCAACGACAACATCGTTGCGTTCTGGAGCCCGGACACCCTGCCAGAGCCGCTCAAGCCATTCGATTTCGCCTATCGCCTGCACTGGACCATGGACGAAGCGGCCCTGCACCCGGCCGATAGCGCCTGGGCCCAACAGACCCTGCGTTCGACCGGTGACGTCAAGCAATCCAACCTGATTCGCCAGCCCGACGGTAGCGTTGCCTACCTGGTGGACTTCGAGGGCCCGTCCCTCAAGGCCTTGCCGGAAAACGCCGCCGTGCGCAGCCAGGTCAGCGTGGGTGACAACGCCGAGCTGGTAGAAAACAACGTGCGCTACAACCCTGAAACCAAGGGCTGGCGCTTGACCCTGCGCCTGAAGGTCAAAGACCCGAGCAAGTCCACCGAACTGCGCGCGGCGCTGGTTCAGGATGTCGAGCAGGCTGCCGCCGCCAAAGCTGATAAGGCACCTGAGACCAAAGCCGAGAAAGCTGCGGCCAAGGCGCTGGAAAAGAAAGACCATGCAGCCAAGGACGCCAAGGCGCCTGAAGCGACACCAGCCACTCCGGAGCCGGTCAAGACTGAAAAAGTGCTGACCGAGACCTGGAGCTACCAGTTGCCAGCCGATGAGTAATGCTCAGCCCCATGAGGTCTCGCTTGGCGAGTACCTGGCGCATTTGCCACTGAGCGATGAGCAGCGCGCTGAACTGGCGAGCTGCACCTCGTTCGCCGAGTTGCATGCACGCTTGTCGGCGCAGAGCGACGTGGATGCTGCCGAGGCCGCTCAGGCCTCGGTGGGCACGCGTCTGAACCTGACCTCGGCGGCTGAACTTGAGGAAGCAGAAATGCTCGCCCTCGACGCCAGCGGCCGGGTGATGCTCAAGGCCACGCCACCGATTCGCCGCACCAAGGTGGTGCCCGAGCCGTGGCGCACCAATATTCTGGTGCGTGGCTGGCGGCGCCTGACCGGGCGCAGCAACCCGCCCAAGCCGGAAATCGACGAACGCGTCCTGCCCAAGGCCCGCTGGCGTACGGTGGGCTCGATCCGCCGTTACATCCTGCTGGTCTTGATGCTCGGCCAGACCATCGTCGCCGGCTGGTACATGAAAGGCATCATGCCGTACCAGGGCTGGGCCTTCGTTGATCTTGAAGAAGTGCTGCACCAGCCGTTGATGCAAACGGCCCAGCAAGTGCTGCCCTATGCCCTGCAAACCAGCATCCTGATCCTGTTCGGGATTTTGTTCTGCTGGGTATCGGCAGGTTTCTGGACAGCCCTGATGGGCTTTCTGGAGTTGTTGACCGGGCATGACAAATACCGCATTTCCGGCGCCAGCGCCGGTGATGAGCCAATCCCGGAGCAGGCGCGTACTGCGCTGGTGATGCCGATCTGCAACGAAGACGTCACCCGTGTATTCGCGGGTTTGCGCGCGACCTACGAGTCGGTGGCCGCCACCGGCGACCTGGATCGCTTCGACTTCTTCGTTCTCAGTGACAGCAACGACCCCGATATCTGCGTGGCCGAGCAACAGGCCTGGCTGGATGTGTGCCGCGAAACCGAAGGCTTCGGGCGCATTTTCTACCGCCGTCGCCGTCGCCGTGTGAAGCGTAAAAGCGGCAACCTCGACGACTTCTGCCGTCGCTGGGGCGGTGACTACAAGTACATGGTGGTGCTCGACGCAGACAGCGTGATGAGCGGTGAATGCCTGACCAGCCTGGTGCGCTTGATGGAAGCCACGCCAGACGCCGGCATCATCCAGACTGCGCCGCGTGCCTCGGGCATGGACACGCTGTATGCACGCATGCAGCAGTTCGCCACCCGTGTGTACGGCCCGCTGTTTACCGCCGGTCTGCACTTCTGGCAGTTGGGTGAATCCCACTACTGGGGGCACAACGCAATTATCCGCATGAAGCCTTTTATCGAGCACTGCGCCCTGGCGCCGTTGCC
Source organism: Pseudomonas fragi (assembly GCF_900105835.1). Lineage (NCBI taxonomy): Bacteria > Pseudomonadati > Pseudomonadota > Gammaproteobacteria > Pseudomonadales > Pseudomonadaceae > Pseudomonas > Pseudomonas fragi. The sequence goes on along the minus strand of NZ_LT629783.1, from coordinate 2,894,709 downwards.
GGGTAAAGGTGCGTTTGCGGGTGCGATCCTGTCTCACGACTTCGTTGAAGCCGCGTTGATGCGTCGTGCCGGTTGGGGCGTGTGGATTGCCTACGATTTGCCGGGCAGCTACGAAGAACTGCCGCCTAACCTGCTGGATGAGCTCAAGCGTGACCGTCGCTGGTGCCACGGTAACCTGATGAACTTCCGCCTGTTCCTGGTCAAGGGCATGCACCCGGTACACCGTGCGGTGTTCCTCACGGGGGTGATGTCATACCTGTCGGCGCCGCTGTGGTTCTTCTTCCTGCTGCTGTCGACGGCCTTGCTGGCAGTCAACACGCTGATGGAGCCGCAGTACTTCATGGAACCGCGTCAGCTGTATCCGCTGTGGCCACAATGGCACCCGGACAAAGCCGTCGCGCTGTTCTCGACCACGATCGTGCTGTTGTTCCTGCCTAAACTGCTGAGCATCATCCTGATCTGGGCCAAGGGTGCCAAAGAGTTCGGTGGCAAGTTCAAGGTGACGTTGTCGATGCTGCTGGAGATGTTGTTCTCCATGCTGCTGGCACCGGTGCGCATGATCTTCCACACCCGCTTTGTACTGGCTGCGTTTCTGGGCTGGGCGGCAACCTGGAACTCGCCACAGCGTGACGACGACTCCACGCCGTGGAGCGAAGCGGTGCGCCGTCATGGTCCGCAAACTCTGCTGGGTGCTGCCTGGGCAGCGTTGGTGCTGTGGTTGAACCCGAGCTTCTTGTGGTGGTTGGTGCCGATTGTCGGCTCGCTGATGCTGTCGATCCCGGTATCGGTGATTTCCAGCCGGGTGAAACTGGGCCTCAAGACCCGCGACGAAAGCCTGTTCCTGATTCCTGAGGAATACGCACCGCCGCGTGAATTGTCGGCCACCGCCGAATACACCCATGAGAACCGCTACCACGCGCTGCATGACGGTTTTGTCCGGGCCGTGGTCGATCCGCAGCAGAACGCATTGGCCTGTGCCCTGGCGACGTCCCGTCACCGTGAAGCTGAGCCGATCGAATGGCTGCGTACCGAGCGTGTGCGTCATGCGCTCAAAGTCGGCCCGCAGGGTGTCACCAACAACGAGCGCATGCAGTTGCTCAGCGACCCGGTTGCTCTGGCGCGCCTGCATGCGCTGGTGTGGAGCGAAGGTCATGAAGGCTGGCTGAACGCCTGGCGTGAGTCGGTTGCCGCTGACCCTCACGCACCGTTGTTGCCGTTGCAGCCTGCTGCCTGATTGATCGCGGGCAACCCGTTTCCCCTTTGTGGGAGCGGGCTTGCTCGCGATGGCTTCACCGCGTCCTACCTGCTGCAACGCGTTGCCTGCATCGCGAGCAAGCCCGCTCCCATAGGATCTCCTCAGTCCTGCATCCCACGGCCATCGCGCTTTTCTCTCGCAAAACTCGTGTCCCAACCCTCAGTGAGTTAGCATCCGTTTTCGAATGGGTGAGTGCCCGGCTTTATTGGCTTTATGCATCAAGCCAGCCGCAGGCCAACACCTTAATTGAGTAGGTGAGGGGGAGTTGATGATGAAGAAGTTTGTCTCGAAACTGCTGTGTGGCGTCACGGCACTGCTGGCGATCAGCGCTGCCCATGCAGGCGCTATTGATGACGCGGTTAAGCGCGGCACGTTGAAGGTGGGCATGGACCCGACCTACATGCCCTTCGAAATGACCAACAAGCGCGGCCAGATCATTGGCTTCGAAGTTGACCTGCTCAAGGCGATGGCCAAATCCATGGGCGTCAAGCTGGAACTGGTGTCTACCGGTTATGACGGCATCATCCCGGCCCTGATGACCAACAAGTTCGACATGATCGGCAGCGGCATGACCCTGACCCAGGAGCGCAACCTGCGCCTGAACTTCAGCGAACCCTTCATTGTTGTGGGCCAAACCCTGCTGGTACGCAAGGAACTGGCTGACAAGATCAAGTCCTACAAAGACCTCAATGACCCGCAATACCGCCTGACCTCGAAAATCGGCACCACCGGCGAAATGATCGCCCGCAAGCTGATGTCCAAAGCCCAGTACCACGGCTACGACAACGAGCCTGAAGGTGTACTGGACGTGGTCAACGGCAAGGCTGATGCCTTTGTATACGACGCGCCTTACAACGTGGTTGCAGTCAACAAGTTCGGCAACGGCAAACTGGTGTTCCTTGACCAGCCGTTCACCTACGAGCCACTGGCCTTCGGTCTGAAGAAAGGTGACTACGACAGCATCAACTTCATCAACAACTTCCTGCACCAGATCCACGAAGACGGCACTTACGATCGCATCCATGACAAGTGGTTCAAAGACACCGCCTGGCTCAAAGACATGGAATAAGGCTGATTGAATCATCGCGGGCTTGCCCGCGATGACGGCCTCCCTAGCGACACAAAACGTGGAACCTGAAAGTGATCAAACAAAAAAAAGTCCAGTGGCCCTGGCACGTATTGACCGTGCTGGTGCTCATCGGCCTGGCGGGTGCGTTGTATTACGCCACCTCGCTGATGTCTTACGAATGGCGCTGGAACCGCGTTCCGCAGTACTTCGCCTATCAGGCCGAAGAAGCCCAGCGGGCAGCTGAACACTCGACCATCATCGAACTGGTACGCAAGGGCGACAGCGCCGAAGTGGTGCTGCGTGGCGAAGATGGCAATGAACAACGGGTAACCGTTGCCGGCAACAGCCTGCAACTGGCTGAAGGCGACGAAGTCGACGAAGGTGATGTAATTGGCGTCAACCGCCACTGGGCTGCCGGGCCGCTGCTGTGGGGCTTGTGGACCACGGTCTGGCTGTCGCTGGTGTCTGGCGTGCTGGGTTTGATCATCGGCCTGGCCACCGGCCTGTGCCGGCTGTCGAACAACCCGACCCTGCGTGACCTCTCGACGCTGTATGTAGAACTGGTACGCGGCACGCCGCTGCTGGTGCAGATCTTTATCTTCTACTTCTTTATCGGCACTGTACTCAACCTGTCCCGCGAATTTGCCGGTATTGCCGCGCTGTCGCTGTTCACCGGTGCGTACGTGGCTGAAATCATCCGCTCGGGCGTGCAGTCCATCGCTCGCGGGCAAAACGAAGCAGCCCGCTCGCTGGGCCTCAACGGCAGCCAGTCGATGCGCTATGTGGTGTTGCCGCAAGCGTTCAAGCGCGTACTGCCGCCATTGGCCGGGCAATTTATCAGCCTGGTCAAGGACACCTCGCTGGTGTCGGTGATCGCCATTACCGAGCTGCTCAAGAGTGGCCGTGAAGTCATCACCACCTCGTTTTCGCCGTTCGAAATCCTGTTCTGCGTAGCGGGCCTGTACCTGTTGATCAACCTGCCGCTGTCGCACTTCGCCAGCCGGCTTGAGCGGAGGCTCGCGCAAAGTGATTGAAGTTCGCGAACTGGTAAAAGTCTTCGACACCCGCGGCCATATCGTGCGCGCCGTGGACAACGTCAGCACCACCGTCGCCCAGGGCGAAGTGCTGGTGGTGATCGGCCCGTCGGGCTCTGGCAAATCGACCTTCCTGCGCTGCCTCAATGGCCTGGAAGACTTCGACTCGGGCTCCGTCAGCATCGACGGCCTGGACCTGGCCAACCCCAAGACCGACGTCAACGCTTACCGGCGTGAAGTCGGCATGGTGTTCCAGCATTTCAACCTGTTCCCGCACATGACCGTGCTGGAAAACCTGTGCCTGGCGCAGAAGGTGGTGCGCAAGCGCGGCAAGGCCGAGCGCGAGGCCAAGGCCCGGGCGTTGCTGGACAAGGTCGGGATCGGGCAAAAGGCCAATGAGTACCCGTCGCGCCTTTCGGGGGGCCAGCAACAGCGTGTGGCGATTGCCCGGGCGTTGGCGATGGAACCCAAGGTGATGCTGTTTGACGAGCCTACCTCGGCGCTTGACCCGGAAATGGTCGGTGAAGTGCTGGACGTGATGAAGACCCTGGCCCGCGAAGGCATGACCATGGTCTGCGTGACTCACGAAATGGGCTTTGCGCGTGAAGTGGCAAACCGCGTGCTGTTCTTTGACCACGGCAAGCTGCTGGAAGACTCCGCCCCGGAAGAGTTCTTTACCTCGCCCAAAGACCTGCGCGCCCAGGCGTTTTTGCGTCAGGTGCTTTAAAGCAGGGCCTACCTGCTTTTGTGGGAGCGGGCTTGCTCGCGATACAGGCGCCGCGGTTTGTCAGGATAGCCGCGTCGATCCAATCGCGAGCAAGCCCGCTCCCACAGGGGCAGGGGGCTAGACCTTAAACCGCCCCACCAGTGTCTGCAAATGCGTGCCCAACCGCGCCAGCTCCGTGCTCGACGCCGCCGTCTCTTCGCTGGCGGCGGCGGTCTGGTCCGATATATCCCTCACGTTCAACACGCTGCGGTTGATCTCTTCAGCCACCGCACTCTGTTGCTCGGCGGCGGCTGCAATCTGCTGGTTCATGCCCTGAATCGTCGACACGGTACGGGCGATGGTGCCCAGAGACTCGCCTGCACGACGGGTCAGCTCAACGCTGTTGTCGGTCAGCGCGCGGCTGCTGTCCATGCTGCTGGATACCTGCTGGGTACCGCTCTGCAGACCGGCAATCAGCTCTTCGATTTCTTCAGTGGATTTTTGCGTGCGCTGCGCCAGGCTGCGTACCTCATCGGCCACCACGGCAAAGCCACGCCCGGCTTCACCGGCCCGTGCTGCTTCAATTGCCGCGTTCAGGGCCAGCAGGTTGGTTTGCTGGGCCACAGACTTGATCACGTCCAGCACGCTGCCGATCTTGTCACTTTCACGCTTGAGATGGCTCATGGCCTCGGTGGAGTGGCCCACCTCAACCGCCAGCTTCTCGATCTGGGCAATGGCCTGCGCCACTACGGCATCCCCTTCGCGGGTCTGCTGGTCTGCGGCCACTGCGGCTTCAGAGGCTTCTTCGGCGTTGCGCGCGACTTCCTGCACGGTGGCGGCCATTTCGTTCATGGCGGTGGCCACTTGATCAGTCTCGACCTTCTGGTTGTTGACCCCGGCACTGGTTTGCTCGGTCACGGCAGATAGCTCTTCAGCAGCACTGGCGATTTGCGTCACCCCATCGCTGATTCCGCCAATCAGTTCGCGCAGGCCCTGGGTCATCAGTTGAATGGCTTGTTGTAGCTGCCCCAGTTCGTCGCGGCGGTCGGTGTGGTGGTCGTGGGTCAGGTCACCGGCTGCAATGCGCTCAACGGTCTTGAGCGTGCGTTGCAGCGGGATCACGATCTGGCGGGTGATGACCCAGGCAGCAATGATGCCCAGTACCAGTGCCAGCAGCGTACAGCCGATCAGCAGATTCGTGGCCTGGCGGCTTTCGTTGTTGCGTTTGGTTGCCTGCAGGGCCGAGAGTTTCTGGCTTTGCTCGATCAACACATTGCCCTGCTGGTGCATGCGCTCAACGGCTTGATCGCTGGCCTGGGAGCCCTGGATAAGATCGGCGAAGGCGCGTTTGTACTCGGCCACGGCGTTGAGTTGCTGCTCAACCAGGGCCAGATCGTCGGGCGCGGTCAGTTGCGAGCGCGTTTGCTCCAGTGCGTTGTCCAGTTCGGTCAGTTGAGTGGTCACGCCGGCAAGTGCGCTTTCGCCGGGCTGGCGTTCATATTCGAGGCGGGCAATGCGCAGGTCTTTGGTCAGGCTGATGATTTTCGAAATATTGGCCAGCTTGTCGCCACGGTCGATCACTGCGACCAGCCCCTTCCAGCCCGTGCCGGCAATCAGCAGGGTCAGCACCAGTACCAGGCCGAAACCCAGGCTGAGTTTGCGATTGACGCTTATATTGCCGAGCAGTGTGGCCAGCCAACGGTACATGGTGATACTCCTTTACTAACCGAGACTCGTGACGGTCTTTGATGGGTTATCAGGGCATCGGCGCGCAGGAGTAGAACTGAAGGGGGGGTGGTCGAATGTGTGATGCAGATCAACAACCCGTAGCCGCTGCTGCAGCGACCACGGGTTTTGGCGTCAGAACAACCGGGCGAGCAGGGCGGTAACGGCGGTTTCAACCCGCAGGATGCGTGCGCCCAGTTGCACCGGCTGCAAGCCGGCCTTGGCCAGCAGGTCGATCTCGTAAGGGATCCAGCCACCTTCCGGGCCGATGGCCAGGGTCACGGCCTCGTCCAGCCCGCGCGGGCAGGCCGGGTAATCCCCCGGGTGGCCGACCAGGCCCAGGGTGCCTTCGACCAGCGCCGGCAGGCGGTCTTCGACGAACGGCTTGAAGCGTTTTTCGATGATGACCTCGGGCAATACGCTGTCCCGGGACTGCTCCAGCCCCAGGATCAACTGCTCGCGGATGGCTTCGGGCTCCAGGAACGGGGTCTGCCAGAAGCTTTTTTCAACCCGGTAGCTGTTGACCAGAATCACCTTGGGCACACCCATCGAGGCCACGGTTTGCAGCACCCGGCGCAGCATTTTCGGGCGTGGCAGGGCCAGCAGCAGGGTCAACGGCAGCTTGGCGGGTGGCGGCTGGTCGAGGCTGTGGATCACCAGCTCGGCTTCTTTGGCCTCCAGGCGTACCAGCTCGGCGTTGCCCATCAACCCGCCGATACGGCCCACGCGCAGGCTGTCGCCGACAGCAGCACGGTGGACTTCCTGCATATGCGTCAGACGCCGGTCACGCAGGATCACGCGATCGGCTGCAATGAAATCAGCCTCTTCGAGGAGCAGCAGGTTCACGGTTGTGCTGCTGGCGGTTGGGCGTCGTTGTCAGCCGATGGCTCGTCTGCGTCATCACCGCGCTTGTTCTTGCTGACCAGGCTGCCAAACAGGATGCCGATTTCAAACAGCATCCACATCGGGATCGCCAGCAGGGTTTGCGAGAAGATATCCGGCGGGGTCAGGATCATGCCGACCACGAAGCAGCCGATGATCACATAGGGGCGGATCTTGCGCAGGTACTGCACATCGACAATGCCGATCCATACCAGCAGCACCACGGCCACGGGGATTTCAAAGGCCACGCCGAAGGCAAAGAACAGGGTCATGACGAAGTCGAGGTAGCTGCTGATATCGGTCATCATCGCCACGCCTTCCGGGGTGGCGGCGGCGAAAAACTTGAACACCAGCGGGAACACCAGGAAGTAGGCGAAGGCCATGCCGGCGTAGAACAGGAAAATGCTCGACACCAGCAGCGGCACGGCGATGCGTTTTTCATGCTTGTACAGGCCGGGCGCGATAAAGCCCCAGATCTGATGCAGGATCACCGGGATGGCGATAAACAGCGAGACCATCATGGTCAGCTTGAGCGGCGTCAGGAACGGCGAGGCCACGTCGGTGGCGATCATCGTCGCACCCACCGGCAGGTATTCGCGCAGCGGCGTGGAGACCAGGGTGTAGATCTGCTGGGTAAAGGCAAACAGCCCGGCAAAAATGATGAAAATCGCCGCGATGCAGCGCAACAGGCGGGTACGCAGCTCGGTCAGGTGCGAAACCAGCGGCATTGGCTGGTCGTGTTCAGGCTTATCGCTCATGCGCTTAAGGGGCTCGCGGTGGCAGGGTGGGGTCGTGTGGCGCTGCCGGTTGAGGCGCAGGGTCGGATGCGGGCTTGCTCAGGCTCACGGGCGCAGGGCTCGCAGGCTCTGTTGGCGCTGCTGGCTCGGCGGGTGTTAACGGCTTCACGGCGTCCTGCAGCGGAGCCAGGATTTTCTTGGCTTCCTCTTCCATCGACAGGATATGTTCGTTGTGCAGCTGCCGACGAATTTCGTCAGCACCGATTTCCCGTTCAACTTCCTGTTTGATCGCATTGAAGCTGCGTTTCAGGCGCCCGATCCACAGGCCTGCCGTGCGCGCGGCACCCGGCAGGCGCTCGGGGCCGAGCACCAGCAGGGCCACCAGGCCGACGAGCAGCAGTTCACTGAAGCTGATACCGAACATTAGTTTTGGCTCACACGTCTTTACGGGTCGGCTCTTCGACTTTTTGCGCCTGCACGTCGATGGTGTGCGGCTCGTTCAGGGTCGAAGTGGTGTGTGGCTGCGGCGCGGCAGTTGGCTGCGCAGGCGGAACCACAGGCTCGGCGGGTTTCTCGTCGTCGTTCATGGCCTTGCGAAAGCCCTTGATCGATTCGCCGACATCCGTGCCCAGGTTTTTCAGTTTTTTGGTGCCGAACACGAGGACGACGACTACCAGAATGACGATCCAGTGTTTCCAGTCAAAAATGCCCATGATCTGTTCCTTTGCAAATAAGGGTTAGGCGGACGGCCGCGAGGCTTTTTCCACATGGCCGGAGGTGCCGATACGACGTTCCAGTTCATCCAGGACGGCCTGAGGATGCTGCCCCAGTTGGGCCAGCATGATCATGCTGTGGAACCACAGGTCGGCTGTTTCGTAGATCACATCGCTGCAATCACCGCTGATGGCGGCGTCTTTGGCGGCAATGATGGTTTCGATCGACTCTTCGCCGACCTTTTCCAGAATCTTGTTCAGGCCCTTGTGGTACAGGCTGGCCACATAGGAGCTGTCAGGTGTCGCGCCTTTGCGCGCTTCGAGCACTTGGGCTACGCGGCTCAGGGTGTCAGTCATGGGAGTGTCCTGCTTGATAAATGGCGTGCGGATCTTTAAGTACCGGGTCGACGGTCTTCCACTCGGCGTTTTCGTACACGCGGTAGAAGCAGCTCTGACGACCGGTATGGCAGGCGATATCACCGATTTGTTCGACCATCAGGATGATCACATCGGCGTCACAGTCCAGGCGCATTTCATGCAGCTTTTGCACATGGCCGGACTCTTCGCCCTTGCGCCACAGTTTGCCACGGGAACGTGACCAGTAGATGGCACGGTTCTCGGCCGCGGTCAGGCTCAGCGCCTCGCGGTTCATCCAGGCCATCATCAGTACGCGCCCGGTTTTGTGGTCCTGGGCAATCGCCGGCACCAGGCCGTCGTTGTCCCATTTGATCTCGTCCAGCCAGTCTTTCATGTTCGACTCCGACAACCTGCCTCAGCCCTGTGGCTGAGGCCTGGTGAATTCACAGTTTGCCAGCCTGGCCCCGAGCTGGCTATCGGCGCACGATCAGATACAAGCCCACGGCCAGCATTATGCCGGCAGGCCAGTAACCGGCAGTGTGCAACGGCCCGAGGCTGGCCAGCAAGGCACCGGCAGCCAGATGCCCGGCCCCGATCAGGCGCAGGAACCAGCTGTCACGGGGTTCACGCACGATCAACTGCTTGTTGTGGGCGTGGGGCTGCGACATGCGTTCGAGCAAGTCGCGGGTCATGCCGGCCAGGTGCGGGATCTGCTCGACCTGGCTGTGCAGGTTGCGCAGCAGGGTCTTGGGGCTGACGCGCTCACGCATCCAGCGCTCCAGGAACGGCTGGGCGGTGCTCCACAGGTCCAGGTCGGGGTACAGCTGGCGGCCCAGGCCTTCGATATTGAGCAGGGTTTTTTGCAGCAGTACCAACTGCGGCTGGACTTCCATATTGAAGCGTCGAGCGGTCTGGAACAGGCGCATCAGCACCTGGCCAAAGGAAATTTCCTTCAATGGCTTTTCAAAGATTGGCTCGCACACGGTACGGATCGCCGCTTCAAATTCGTTGAGCTTGGTGTGCGCCGGTACCCAGCCAGAGTCAATGTGCAACTGCGCCACACGGCGGTAGTCGCGCTTGAAAAAGGCAAACAGGTTGCGCGCCAGATAGTCCTGGTCCTCGGGAGTCAGGCTGCCGACGATGCCGCAGTCGATGGCGATGTATTGCGGGGCCCACGGGTTCACGGTGCTGACAAAAATATTGCCGGGGTGCATGTCGGCGTGGAAGAAGCTGTCGCGGAACACCTGGGTGAAGAAAATCTCCACGCCACGTTCGGCCAGCATCTTCATGTCGGTACGCTGGTCGGCCAGGGCCTCAAGGTCGGTGACCTGGATCCCGTAGATACGCTCCATCACCAGCACTTTGGGGCGGCACCAGTCCCAGTAGACCTGAGGTACATACATCAGCGGCGAGCCTTCGAAGTTGCGGCGCAACTGGCTGGCGTTGGCCGCTTCGCGCAACAGGTCGAGTTCGTCGTAAATGGTTTTTTCGTAGTCGCTGACCACATCCACCGGGTGCAGCAGGCGGGCGTCGGCGCTCAGGCGCTCGGCGGTACGGGCAAGGATAAAGAGCCAGGCCAGATCAGAGCCGATGATCGGCTTGAGGCCCGGGCGCACCACCTTGACCACCACTTCTTCGCCGGTCTTGAGCTTGGCCGAGTGAACCTGGGCCACCGAGGCCGAGGCCAGCGGTTCGATGTCGAAACGGCTGAACACCTCGCTGATTTTGGCGCCGAGCTGTTCTTCGATCAGCTTGACCGCCAACTGCGGGTCAAACGGTGGCACGCGGTCTTGCAGCAGCATCAGCTCGTCGGCGATATCGGCGGGCAGCAGGTCGCGACGGGTCGAGAGGATCTGCCCGAACTTGATAAAGATCGGCCCCAGGTCCTGCAAGGCCAGGCGCAGGGCCGCACCACGGCTCAGCTCCAGCTTTTTGCGCGGAAACCAGCGCCACGGCAAGGCATAGCGCAGGGACAGCATCCACCACGGCAAGGGCAGGGCGAACAGCAGGTCATCGAGTCGGTAGCGAATGACGACGCGCTGGATGCGAAACAAACGGCGTATGGCAAGCAGCTTCATGCGTTATCGCTGGAATTGAGGGATCGGGCCAGGCGCTCGAAGCGCGCCTCAAGGCGATCCAGGTCGAGTTTGAGTTGGTCCAGCTCGTCAAAGCGCGCTTGCGCTTCACGTTCGCCGACCAGCGTGCGGGCTTCTTCGCTCAGGTATTCGGCCAGGTTCTGATTGAGGCTGGCGAACCCTTGCTGATACCAGTTGGCGCGGCTGCGGACATGGCCACCGATCAAGGCGCTAGCCACCGGCCCGATCCAGTTCGAGAGTTCGTACTCCCAATCCAGCTCCAGGTCTTGCAGCACCGCCGCCAGTTCCATAAGCACCGCGCTGTCGCCTTCGAGTTCGACTTCAGGGCTGTGCAGGATGGCGCTCTTGTCCTTGCTCAGGGCAAGGCGCAACAGGCTGCTGGCGGGGGCACGCAGAGTGCAGTCAGGCTCGGCCGCCCACTGGCTGGCCAGCATCAGGCCTTCATCGCTGGGCAGAATAAACAGCTGCAGCGAGGGGCTCGCGCAATCGACGGCAATCAATTTGCCGGTCAAGGGGCGCAAGCGCGCCAGGGCCGTGCTGTCGAGCCGCAAAACGCGGTTGACGCCGTGTTCGACGCTGGCGAGAAGGCCGCGCAGCAACATCAGGGCTTGATGCCGCGGTGCAGGGCGACGATGCCGGAAGTCATGTTGTGGTAAGTCACGCGGTCAAAACCGGCCTCGACCATCATCGACTTCAGGGTTTCCTGGTCAGGGTGCATGCGGATCGATTCGGCCAGGTAGCGATAGCTGTCCGGGTCGTTGAGGATCAGCTTGCCCACCATCGGCATGAAGGCGAACGAGTAAGTGTCGTAGACCTTGGACATCAGCGCGTTGGTCGGCTTGGAGAACTCCAGCACCAACAGGCGGCCGCCCGGCTTGAGCACGCGCAGCATGGAGCGCAGGGCGTCTTCCTTGTGGGTGACGTTGCGCAGGCCAAAGGCGATGGTCACGCAATCGAAGTAGTTGTCCGGGAACGGCAGCTTTTCAGCGTCGGCCTGAACGAACTCGATATTGCCGGCCACGCCCTTGTCGAGCAGGCGGTCACGGCCAACCTTGAGCATGGAGGCGTTGATATCGGCCAGCACGACCTGGCCGGTAGGGCCTACCAGGTGGGAAAACTTGCGGGCCAGGTCGCCGGTACCGCCAGCGATGTCCAGCACCTTGTTGCCGGGGCGAACACCGGACAGTTCGATGGTAAAACGCTTCCACAGACGGTGCATGCCACCCGACAGAACGTCGTTCATCAGGTCATATTTGCCGGCTACAGAGTGGAAAACTTCGGCGACTTTCTCGGCCTTCTGGCTTTCCGGTACGTTTTTGAAACCGAAGTGAGTGGTGGGTTCGGCATCGCTGCCTTTGCGCTGATCAGTCATATCGCTGTCACCAAAAGAGAATGCTGGCCATTCTAATCCCGGTGGCCGGCTTTGTCTTGGCGAGGGTGAATGTATAGTGGCGGCTTTATTTATCAGGAGCGACGCCATGGCGCGTATCAGCGTTGAACGTACCCACAAACTGGGCCTTGAGGCCGCACGTGAAAAAGCCCGGCCTCTGGTCGAGAAACTGGCCGGCCAGTACGGTCTGACCCCGACCTGGGCGGGCGACACGGTAAAACTCAAGCGCTCCGGGGTGAATGGCACCCTGCAAATCAGCGAGAACAACGTCAAGGTCGATGTTGAGCTGGGCCTGCTGATGTCGGCGATGAGCGGCATGATCCAGTCGGAAATCGAACGCTCGCTGGATAAGGCGCTGTCGTAGTCGTCCTGCCGGTCTAATAGCGGCCGCGCCCTTGATACAAGGCGGTTTAACGTCTAAACCTGATGCAGGTGAGCACCTTTGTTCATCTTGATGATTCGACGATCCTGCTCACCGGCGTCGCGACATGACATTGAGGGGAACACGATGGCTGCGAAGAAACCGACTGCTAAAGACAGCAACACCTGGGTAGGCAAGGTTGAAGAGTACTCACGCAAAATCTGGCTCGCAGGTTTGGGTGTGTACTCGAAGATTGATACTGACGGCAGCAAGCTGTTCGATACGCTGGTCAAGGACGGTGAAAAGGCGGAAAAGCTGGCCAAGGAGGCCGGGCATAAAGTGGCCGAGGGGGTTAAATCGTCGACCTCGTCCGCCCGTTCCCGGGTTGAGGATGTCAAGGATCTGGCCCTGGAAAAGTGGGGCGAGCTCGAAGAGGCTTTCGACAAGCGCCTAAACAGCGCCATTACCCGTTTGGGTGTACCCAGCCGTGAAGAGGTCAAGGCGCTGCATGCCAAGGTCGAGACCCTGACCAAGCATATCGAGAAGCTGACAGCGGCGGCTGCCAAGGTTGCGGCCAGCAAGGCGCCTGTTGCGAGCAAGGCGGCACCGGCCAAGGCTGCGGCAAAACCTGCGGTTGCCAAGCCGGCAGTTAAAGCGGCCACCAAGCCCGTCGCCAAGCCTGCGGTGAAAGCAGCGGCTAAACCTGCGGCTAAGCCTCTAGCCAAACCTGCGGCTGCCAAAGCGCCTGCAGCGAGCAAGCCCGCACCGGCCGCCAAAAAACCTGCGGCGAAGAAGTCAGCCGCCGCGCCTAAGGCTCCAGTGGTCGAGGCAACTGCGCCAGCACCTACTGCATCCGTTTAATCGCAGGTACGCATGCTTCTGTAGCAGCTGCCGCAGGAACGAGGCTGCGTTCGGCTGCGAAGCAGTCGTAAAGCCAGGATGTCCCGGTGCTTCAGACACACCGCGATGACTGGATTTGCGAGCGCTTCGCACTCGGACGCAGCCTCGTTCCTGCGGCAGCTGCTACAGGGATGTATGAATCCGGCTCAGAGCATCAACTTGACCACTGAAACCGAAGGGTCGCGGGACTTGCCGGCTTTTTTCAGTTCCTGCAGGTAGTCCGCCCAGAGTTCTTCCTGGCGTACGCCCAGCTGGTAAAGGTAGTCCCAGGTAAACAGCCCGCTGTCGTGACCGTCATCAAAGGTCAGTTTCAGCGCGTATTGCCCTGCGGGTTCGATCTTGCTCAAGCCGACATTGATCTTGCCGAATTGCAGAATCGGATTGCCGTGGCCCTGGACCTCGGCAGAGGGGGAGTGCACGCGCAAAAACTCGGCCGGCAGGTGGTGCTCTTCGCCGGACGGGTATTTGAGGGTGAGGGTTTTTGAGGCTTTATGCAGGTTGATGGCGCTGGGAATCATGGTCATAACCTTCGGTCATTGCACAAACAGTGTAGCCGCTGCCGCAGGCTGCGATCGCCAACACAGTTGGCGCAAGATCCGGAGATCGTTGAAGGCTTTCGCCTTATCGCAGCCTGCGGCAGCGGCTACAGGGGTTCGGCTTACAAGATGTAGCGCGAGAGGTCTTCGTTCTCGGCCAGCTCGCCCAGGTGGCTGTTGACGTATTCGGCATCGATGCGAATCGGCTCTTCATTCTGCGCGCTGGCGATATCACCGGCACTGAAGGACACCTCTTCCAGCAAACGCTCAAGCAGCGTGTGCAGGCGACGGGCACCGATGTTCTCGGTTTTCTCGTTCACTTGCCAGGCGATTTCCGCCAGGCGCTTGATGCCTTCAGGCATGAACTCGATGTTCAGGCCTTCGGTTTTCAGCAGCTCGCGGTACTGCTCGGTCAACGATGCGTGCGGCTCGCTGAGGATGCGTTCGAAATCCTGTGGCGACAGCGCCTTGAGCTCGACGCGGATTGGCAGACGGCCTTGCAGCTCAGGCACCAGATCGCTCGGCTTGCTCAGGTGGAATGCACCGGACGCAATAAACAGGATGTGGTCGGTCTTGACCATGCCCAGCTTGGTATTGACTGTGCAACCTTCGATCAGCGGCAGCAGGTCGCGCTGCACGCCTTCGCGGGACACATCGGCACCGCCGACATTACCGCGCTTGGCCACCTTGTCGATTTCGTCGATAAACACGATGCCGTGCTGCTCAACGGCTTCCAGGGCCTTGGCCTTGAGTTCTTCGTCGTTGACCAGGCGGCCGGCTTCTTCGTCACGCACCATTTTCAGGGCTTCTTTGACTTTCAGCTTGCGGCTCTTGCGCTTGCCTTTGCCCATGTTGGCAAACAGGCTTTGCAGCTGGTTGGTCATTTCTTCCATGCCTGGCGGCGCGGAGATGTCGACGCCCACGGCATCGGCCACTTCGATTTCAATTTCCTTGTCGTCCAGCTGGCCTTCGCGCAGACGCTTGCGGAACAGCTGGCGAGTGTTGGAGTCCTGCGGTACGGCCGCTTCTTCGCCGAACGTGCGGGCAGGTGGCAGCAGGGCGTCGAGGATGCGCTCTTCAGCGGCGTCTTCGGCGCGGTGGCGAACCTTGACGATTTCCTGCTCACGCAACAGCTTGATGGCAGCGTCAGCCAGATCGCGGATGATCGATTCAACGTCGCGGCCTACATAGCCAACTTCGGTGAACTTGGTCGCTTCAACCTTGATAAACGGCGCGTTGGCCAGCTTGGCCAGGCGACGGGCGATTTCGGTTTTACCGACACCGGTCGGGCCGATCATCAGGATGTTTTTTGGCGTGACTTCAACGCGCAGTTCTTCGGGCAGTTGCATCCGGCGCCAGCGGTTGCGCAGCGCGATGGCTACGGCGCGCTTGGCGTCGTCCTGGCCGATGATGTGGCGATTGAGTTCGTGGACAATTTCGCGGGGAGTCATGGACATGATAATTGGCGTTCCTCTAGCTAAAGTAAGGTTCCCATACGGGCTGGCTGGCCAGCCCGGCAGACGTCTTATTCAGCGAGGTCCTGCTCCTCAATAGTGATGTTGTGGTTGGTGAACACGCAGATGTCGCCAGCGATACCGAGGGCGGTTTCGGCGATTTCGCGGGCCGACAGCTCGGTTTTCATCAGCAGGGCGCGGGCCGCTGCCTGGGCGAATGCACCGCCCGAACCCATTGCGATCAAGCCGTCTTCTGGCTCAACCACGTCACCGTTACCGGTGATGATCAAGGACGCGTCCTTGTTGGCTACGGCCAGCATGGCTTCCAGGCGGCTCAGCGAGCGGTCGGTACGCCATTCTTTGGCCAACTCGACAGCGGCGCGAACCAGATGGCCCTGGTGCTTTTCAAGCTGGCCTTCAAAACGTTCGAACAGGGTGAATGCATCAGCGGTGGCACCGGCGAAACCGGCGATGACCTGGCCGTGGTAGAGGCGACGGACTTTTTTCGCGTTGCCTTTCATTACGGTATTGCCCAGGGAAACCTGGCCGTCGCCAGCCATGACGACTTTGCCGTGGCGGCGTACTGAAACGATGGTGGTCAAGGGAGAGTCTCCACGCAGCGGGGCGAAAATGCCTGATGGGAATACATATGGGGGTTGTCGCGGATTTTTCAACAGCGGGGAGGGAATGGGGATGAACGGGGAGGCAGGATTTGGCGAGGGTGTTGTGGGAGCGGGCTTGCCCGCGATGCCGGCGCCCCGGAGTGTCAGGCTGATCGCGGTGATGCCATCGCGAGCCAGCCCGCTCCCACAGGGGGGTAGTGGAGCCCCGTGGGAGCGGCTGGTATCAGCGGCGCTGTTGCAATAACAAGTTGTTGAAGCCGCCGCCCGCCAATTGTTTTTGGGCCACGGTCAACTGGTCGCGATTGCTGAACGGGCCGACCAGCACCCGGTACCAGGTTTCGTCCTTCACTGTGCCAGCTTCAACCGTAGCGGTCTGGCCCAGCAGGATGATTTGTGCCCGTACTTTCTCCGCATCCGCCTGTTTGCGGAACGAGCCCGCCTGCAGGAAGAACTTGGTCACTGGCGCTGCTTTGACAACCGGCGGCGCAGGTGGAGGGGTCAGGCCGTTCAACGCGGCCTGGGCACGCACGGTATCGATTTTCGCTGCTTCGGCCGGCGTTACCGGAGTCAGCGGCGCAGTTTGCGGTGTAGGCGGGGTCTTCTCAGGCACGGCTTCCGGCGGCACGATCACTTCAGACTCGGGCAACAAGGTGTAGAAGTCGTACTTGGGCTTGGCCGGCTGGGTCGGGCTGGGCGCGGTCTTGTTGGCTTCGGCCACTTTCGTGGCTTTCTGCTGCTCCTGCTTGACCCGTTTGACGTCATCGCCCTGGCCGGGTTCGAGCTTCATCAGAAACACGATAAAGGCGCCCACGGTCAGGCCGATGGCCATCCATAGCCAGCCCGGGATCGGCTTTTTGGCGGGCGCCTGATACCGGCTGGCGCCGCGCTTGGGGGCTGGTTTTTTCTTGGCGGCCAACTTACATGCGCTCCAGGGTTTCCAGGCCCAGCAGTTCCAGGCCTTGCTTGAGGGTACGGCCTGCCAGTGCCGCCAGACGCAAGCGGCTTTGTTTCTGTGCTTCGTCCTCGGCGCTGAGGATCGGGCAGTTCTCGTAGAAGCTGGAGAACAGACCGGCCACTTCGTACAGGTAGGTGCAGAGGGTGTGCGGCGTGCCTTTTTCGGCCACGTTGTTCAGCACTTCGCTGAACTGCGCCAGTTTGGCGGCCAGTTCCTGCTCTTGCGGGGCTTCAAGCACGATCTGGCCCTGAACTTCTTCAAAACCCTTGCCCAGTTTGCGAAACACGCCTGCAACGCGAGTGTAGGCGTACAGCAGGTAAGGCGCGGTATTGCCTTCGAAGTTGAGCATCAGGTCGAAGTTGAAGCTGTAGTCGCTGGTACGGTGCTTGGACAGGTCGGCGTATTTCACCGCGCCGATCCCGACAACTTTGGCAATGGCACGCAGTTCGTCTTCAGGCAGTTCCGGGTTTTTCTCTTTAACCAGCGTGTAGGCACGCTCTTTGGCTTCGTTGAGCAGGTCGATCAGTTTGACCGTACCGCCATCACGGGTCTTGAATGGACGGCCATCGGCGCCGTTCATGGTGCCGAAGCCCATGTGTTCCATTTCCATCGGATGGGTGATGAAGCCGGCTTTGCGCGCAACTGCGAATACTTGCTGGAAGTGCAGAGCCTGACGCTGGTCGACAAAGTACAGGGCGCGATCGGCTTTCAATACACCGCTGCGGTAGCGGATGGCCGCCAGGTCAGTGGTGGCGTACAGATAGCCGCCGTCAGCCTTGACGATAATGACCGGCAGCGGCTCGCCTTCGGCATTCTTGAACTCGTCGAGGAACACGCACTGGGCGCCGTTGCTCTCGACCAGCATGCCTTTGGCCTTGAGATCGTTGACCACGTTGATCAGATCGTCGTTGTAGGCGCTTTCGCCCATCACGTCGGCCATAGTCAGTTTTACGTTCAACTGCTCGTAGATTTTCTGGCAGTGCGACAGCGAGATGTCCTTGAACTTGGTCCACAGCGCCAGGCAGTCCGGGTCGCCGGCTTGCAGCTTGACCACCAGGCTACGGGCACGATCGGCAAATTCAGGTGACTCGTCGAAGCGCTTTTTGGCCGCGCGGTAGAAGTTTTCAAGGTCACTCAGCTCGTCGCTGGTGATCGGGTTCTCTTCCAGGTAGGCCATCAGCATGCCGAACTGGGTGCCCCAGTCGCCAACGTGGTTTTGGCGAATTACTTCGTCGCCCAAAAATTCCAGGACGCGAGCCACGCCGTCACCAATGATGGTGGAGCGCAAATGGCCCACATGCATCTCTTTGGCCAGGTTGGGCGCGGACATGTCGATCACGGTACGCATGGCCGGGGTGGCTTTGCGCACGCCGATTTTCGGGTCGGCCAGTGCGGCATCAAGGCGCGAGGCCAGGGCCTGGGTGTTCTGGAAAAAGTTCAGAAAGCCCGGGCCGGCGATTTCGGTCTTGCTGATCTGCTCATCGGCCGGCAGGGCGGCGATGATTTTTTCAGCCAGGTCACGGGGCTTCATGCCGGCAGGCTTGGCCAGCATCATGGCGATGTTGCTGGCGAAGTCGCCGTGGGTCTTGTCACGGGCGTTTTCCACCTGAATCGCTGGCGTCAGGCCTTCAGGCAACACACCTTCTGTGACGAGTTGAGCTAGGGCTTGTTGAATAAGCTGGCGAATGGTGTCTTTCATGGTCTTCTCTTTCGACCGCAAGCGCGGTAGCGCTTCAGTGCGCAGGTGGAAAAACTGGGCATTATCCGTTGCCGGGTCGGCCTTGCCAACCTTAGCAGGCGGGTTATGGATCTGCGGTGTTCGGTTATTACTTCAAAACGCTGGGAGCGGGCTTGCTCGCGATGGTATCGCTGCGGTTTTTCAGTTGCTTCGCGTCGTCTGTATCGCGAGCAAGCCCGCTCCCACGGGTGTCACGAGGTGACTCAATAAAGGTCTACCGGGTCCACGTCCAGCGACCAGCGCACCTGGCGCCCGCTGGGCATTTGCTCAAGGGCCAGCAGCCATTGGCTGAGCAAGCGGTGCAGCGGTGCGCGGGCGTTGGCTTGTAATAGTAGTTGAGCACGATAGCGTCCGGCCCTGCGCTCCATTGGCGCAGGCACGGGGCCGAGCAGTTCGATGCCGCCCAGGTTCAGCTCGCCCAGCAGGCGTTCGGCCTCGCTGCAGGCTTCATCCAGAAAACCTTCTGCCTGCCCCGGCTTGTGGGCCTCGGCGCGCAGCAGGGCGAGGTGGGCGAAAGGCGGCAGCCCCGCCGCCCGGCGCTCGCTCAGGGCTTGTTCGGCGAAGGCAAAGTAACCCTGCTCGGTCAGTTGGATCAGCAACGGGTGGTCGGCCAGATGGGTCTGGATAATTACCTTGCCCGGCTCTTCGGCGCGTCCGGCACGGCCCGCGACCTGCACGATCAATTGGGCCATGCGCTCGCTGGCGCGAAAGTCGCCGGAGAACAGGCCGCCATCGGCATCCAGAATCGACACCAGCGTCACCCGGGGGAAGTGATGGCCCTTGGCGAGCATTTGCGTGCCGATAAGAATGCACGGCTGGCCTTTTTGAATTGTGGCAAACAGCTGGTTCATCGCGTCCTTGCGCGAGGTACTGTCGCGGTCGACCCGCAGCACCGGGTAGTCGGGGAAGAGAATCCCCAACCGCTCTTCGGCGCGCTCAGTCCCGGCACCTACTGGCCGCAGGTCGACTTTGCCGCACTGCGGGCAGTTGCGCGGTACGCGCTCGACATAGCCGCAGTGATGGCAGCGCAGTTCGCCGGAGCGCTGATGAACGGTCATGCGTGCATCGCAGCGCTGGCATTCCGACATCCAGCCGCAGTCATGGCACAGCAGGGTGGGCGCGAAGCCCCGACGGTTGAGGAACACCAGTACTTGCTGGCCTGCTGCGAGGGTCTGGCCGATGGCTTGCTGCATCGGCCCGGAAATCCCGCTGTCCAGTGGCCGGCTTTTTACATCCAGGCGCAGGAAGCGTGGCTGTTTGGCCCCGCCCGCGCGCTCATTCAGGCGCAGCAAGCCATAACGGCCGGTGTAGGCGTTATGCAGGCTTTCCAGTGATGGAGTTGCGGAGCCAAGCACGATCGGGATGTTTTCCTGCCGTGCGCGCACCAGCGCAAGGTCGCGAGCGTGGTAGCGCAAACCTTCCTGCTGTTTATAGGAACCGTCGTGCTCTTCGTCGATGATAATCAGGCCCGGGTTTTTCATCGGGGTGAACAGCGCCGAGCGGGTACCAATAATAATGTCGGCTTCGCCATCCCGAGCCGCCAGCCAGCTTTCGAGGCGCTCGCGGTCGTTGACCGCCGAATGCACCAGGGCGATACGGGCATTGAAGCGCTGTTCGAAGCGGGCCAGGGTTTGCGGGCCAAGGTTGATCTCGGGGATCAGCACCAGCGCTTGCTTGCCGGCCTGCAGGGTTTCGCGGATCAACTGCAAATACACTTCGGTCTTGCCGCTGCCGGTGACCCCGGCCAGCAGGAAGGCATGGAAGTGGTCGAAGCCTGCGCGAATGGCTTCATAGGCTGCCTGCTGCTCAGTGTTGAGCGGCAATTCGGGCTGGGCCAGCCAATGTTCATGGCGCTCGCTGGGCGCATGGCGGCGAATCTCGACCGTGACCAGCTCTTTGGCCAGCAGCAGGTCGAGGCTGTCCTTGCTCAGCATCAATTTGCTTAACAGTTGATGCGCCACGCCGTGGGGGTGCTGGGCCAGGGTGGCCAGGGCTTCACGTTGGCGCGGGGCGCGGGCGACGCGGGGGTCGTCCAGGCGGGCGCCGGGGGCGATCTGCCAGAACCGTTCCTGGCGGGTTTCGGCCAGTTCGCCCTGGCGCAGCAACACCGGCAGTGCCCAGCTCAAGGTATCGCCCAGGCTGTGCTGGTAATACTGCGAGGTCCACAGGCACAGCTTGAACAAGGACGCGGGCAGCGGAGGCACGGCGTCGAGCAGGGCAATGGCAGGTTTGAGCTTGTCAGCCGGCACTTCGCTGTGATCGACCACTTCGACCAGAATGCCGATCATCTCCCTTCGCCCGAACGGCACCCGCAGGCGCATGCCGGGCTGTAATTGACTGCGCAGCACGCCGGCAGGCGCCCGGTAATCAAACAGGCGGCGCAGGGGGGAAGGCAGGGCAAGGCGCAAAATGGCGTCGGGCACGCGGGGCTCTCAAGTGATGAACGGCAAAGATGGCCCGGAGCCTAGCAGACAAAGCCCTTAGGGACTAAAAGGTCGGATGCTGAAAGATGAATGATTTGAGGTGGAGCATGCTTGGCCGCTTGCGTCAATGCAAAGGTCTGGTATTATCGGCGCCCTAATTTTACGTGCGGTATTCAACAATGGTGTTGAGTGGCGGCACGCTAGAGGAATACCCCATGAAAGCCGATATCCATCCAGCGTACGAAACAATCCTGGTAACTTGCAGCTGCGGCAACAAGTTCGAAACTCGTTCGAACCTGTGCAAGCCACTGGGCACCGACGTATGCAACGAGTGCCACCCGTTCTACACCGGTAAGCAGAAAACTCTGGACGTTGGCGGTCGTGTTGATCGCTTCAAAACTCGTTTCGGTGCTTTCGGCGCTACGAAAAAAGCCGCCGAGTAAGGCGCATGACCATGGGCAGGCTTTTGGGTCTGGCCAGGTTATTGAAAAAGGCGTCCCTTGCGGGCGCCTTTTTTGTGCCTGCGATTTGGCTGGGCAGTGCTTGGGCCGCGCCGCTGTGCCCGGCACCGGGCGCAGTGACCTACGCCACGGTGGAGCGGGTGACCGATGGCGACACCCTGCGCCTTAAAGATGGCCGCAGCGTGCGCATGATCGGCCTCAATGCCCCGGAAACCGGTAAGCAGGGCCAGTCTGCCGAACCCTTTGCCGACGCGGCGCGCAAGCGCCTGCAAACGCTGGTGGCGCAGAGCAATGGTCGTGTCGGGTTGCTGGCGGGCAAACAGTCCAGGGACCGCTATGGCCGCACGCTGGCCCATGTGTTTGGTGCCGATGGCAGCAACCTTGAGGCCCGCTTGCTGGCTGAAGGCCTGGGGTATCAGGTGGCAATCGCGCCGAATGTGGCGCTGCTTGGCTGTCAGCAGGCTGCTGAGCGCAGTGCGCGCAAGGCTCGCCTGGGGCTTTGGCGACAATCGCCGGTGCTGGCGCCACAACAGATACGCCGCTCGGGTTTCGCCCTGGTGGGGGGCAAGGTCAGTCAGGTCCGGCGCAACCAGGGTGGGCTTTGGATCGATCTGCAGGGCGGCCTGGTTCTGCATATTGGTCCCAGGCAATTGGCCAGCTTCAACCAAAAGCAACTTGCCAGTCTGCAAGGTGCCAAAGTCGAGGCCAGAGGCTGGGTGCTGGACCGTTCCCGGCGCGCAGGCGCGAAGGCAGGACAAGCGCGCTGGATGTTGCCTTTGACTCATCCGGGGATGCTGAAAGTCATTGCGCGCTAAAAATTGTAGACAATTTTAAATGTAGATTGTGAACACTCTAGCCCTTGTGGGGCGCGGCTCTTGGGCCAAAGTCGTAAGGTAAAGGCCTTGACACTGCTGACTGGTCAGTCTTGTCGGGACTTTGCGACACGCGTATGCTCGGCGATTCGTCTGTCCAACAGCAAAAAAAGCGGAATGCCCACATGTCTGATTTGAAAACTGCCGCTCTCGAATACCATGCCCAGCCACGTCCAGGCAAACTGAGTGTCGAGCTTACCAAACCTACCGCTACTGCCCGCGATCTAGCGCTGGCATACAGCCCGGGTGTAGCCGAACCAGTGCGCGAAATCGCCCGCGACCCTGAACTGGCCTACAAGTACACCGGCAAGGGCAACCTGGTAGCCGTGATCTCTGATGGCACCGCTATTCTGGGTCTGGGTAACCTCGGCCCATTGGCCTCCAAACCTGTTATGGAAGGCAAGGGCGTGTTGTTCAAGCGCTTTGCCGGTATCGATGTATTCGACATCGAAGTTGATTCCGAGAGCCCTCAGGCTTTCATCGACACCGTAAAACGCATCTCCATCACCTTCGGCGGCATCAACCTCGAAGACATCAAGGCACCCGAGTGCTTTGAGATCGAACGTGCTCTGATCGAGCAGTGCGATATCCCTGTATTCCACGATGACCAGCACGGCACCGCTATCGTGACCGCGGCTGGCATGATCAACGCCCTGGAAATCGCTGGCAAAACCCTGTCTGATGCCAAGATCGTTTGCCTGGGCGCCGGTGCTGCCGCCATCTCCTGCATGAAACTGCTGGTGAGCATGGGCGCAACCATCGAAAACATCTACATGATCGACCGTACCGGTGTGATCCACTCCGGCCGTGACGACCTGAACCAGTACAAGTCGGCATTCGCCCACGCCACCGAGAAGCGCACCCTGGCTGACGCCATGGACGGCGCAGACGTGTTTGTCGGCCTGTCGGGTCCAAACCTGCTGAGCGCTGAAGACCTGCTGCGCATGGCGCCTAACCCGATCGTGTTCGCGTGCTCGAACCCGGATCCGGAAATCTCCCCGGAACTGGCTCACGCCACCCGTAACGACGTGATCATGGCCACTGGCCGTTCGGACTACCCGAACCAGGTCAACAACGTACTGGGCTTCCCGTTCATCTTCCGTGGTGCCCTGGACGTTCGCGCCAAGCGCATCAACGAAGAAATGAAGATCGCTGCAGCCAACGCACTGCGTGAACTGGCCAAGCTGCCAGTGCCACAGGAAGTGTGTGACGCTTACGGCGGCATCAAGCTGGAATTCGGTCGTGAATACATCATCCCGAAACCAATGGATGCGCGCCTGATCACCCTGATCTCCGATGCAGTGGCCAAGGCTGCCATCGAGACCGGTGTTGCAACCCTGCCGTACCCGAAAAACTACCCGCTCAAGAGCGTGGATGACGTCTTCAACGGCTAAGTCCGTATAGCGTCACGCTAAAAACCCCGATGCTGTTGAGGCATCGGGGTTTTTTGCTTTTCTGGCAGTGAACCTGAAATCAAGATAAGTCCATTAGCGTAATAGGAATCGTCCTACATTTATTCTGTCAGGCATCCGTTAGCTTCAGTCCTTTGTCCTGGGGGGACACTTTGTTCAGAAGTGAGCCCTCTTTATTTAGGAAGCATGGATGTTCAAACCCTGGCGCCCACACCCTTGTCGCGACACCCGCTTTCAACTGATTGATGAGCATGGCGCAGGAGTGCCCTATGCAGGGTTGGCCTATGAGCTTGTCGACCGGCACGGGCAAGTACACCACGGCTATCTGGATGCCAGCGGGGCAGGCAAGGCAGGCAAGCAGATTGCCGGGCCTGTTGCCATTAGGTTTACGCAGGCCCACGACCGCAGTCGTGCAGTGTATTCGCGGTTGATGGATCGCCCGCATTACCCGCTTTATATCACCGAACTTCAGGTCAGGGCCGAACAGACCCGCTGGCTCAACACGGCCGGCGAACGTTCGCAGACCAGGCCGGCACCTGTCGACACTGATGCCGACTACTTTCAGGTTGAAGTCCGACATCTGCTCGAGCATGTTTCGCACTTACCCCCCGTGGTCGATTGCGCATACCCGCCGCGCTGCAGGGCGCCGGGCGTCACCCTGGCCTGTGGCCGTTTTACCGTGCTGGAGGTTCGCCCTTTGCGAGCCTTGTGCCCGTTGCTGTCAACCGACCCGCAGTTCTGTGCGCTTAACCTCTACCAATTGGCGTTGATGGCCACGTTGAGTGATTGCCCTTTTGGTGATTCAAAAGGCAGGCCGCGTGACCGGGGCTTCGATGAGGAGCGGAGCATGGGGGACTGGCAGGTCAGCCCCGAGCAGGCAAAATCGTATTACCCCTTGTATGACAATGTGGCGTATTCAAGGCGTCTGGAAATTGTGCCCTTCGACCCTGTGCTTTACCCGGCCAATGACCCGCATTCGCAAGCGGCTCAGGAGACTGCAGCCACGGTCCATTTCCGGGATGACATACGCCTGGGGCCAGCAGGCCCTGATGTCCAGACCTTCGTCACCCATAACCATGACCTTATGCTGGTTGTTGTGCGCGGCACCTGTGCATGGTCGGACTTCGTACGCGATGTTGATGCGCTGCAAGTGCCGTTTGCAGAAGGCGAGGGCAAGGTGCATCGCGGCTTTTACGACGCGGCCAGGCAGGCGTGTACGCTGGTTGAGGCCTATATGGATAAATTCCATGCCGGGCAGCCCGTGCTGATCTGTGGCCATAGCCTGGGCGGTGCCGTTGCCTTGATCCTGGCGCAAATGCTGCGCCTGCGGCGCTCTTGTGAAGTGCAGCTGTATTCCTACGGCGCACCGCGGGCAGCTGACGCGACGTTTGTCAGCGCCGCCCGGGGGTTGGTGCATCAGCGCATGGTCAACCATAACGACCCGGTCCCCAGTGTGCCGGGGAGCTGGTTGAGCACGCGGCTGTCGGCTTGCGATGCCGGGGCACTGATGACGTTTACTGGCGTGCCTGCAGGGTTTGGCGTGTTTGTGCCCGGCCTGAGTCGTTTGCTCGGCGAGCCGTATCAGCATCACGGCACCTTGCGTCACTTCATGCCTGTGGAGTTTGCTCAAGGTCAGGTGTCCCATGTGCTGTGGGAGCCGTTAAGCGATACCGTCACCCAGCATGCCTTGAGCCGGGCGGTGCTTGAACAAAAAAGCGCGCTGTCAGAGGTTGACGGGCTTCTTGGGCAACGGGTCGAGATTGGCCAGCAGTTTATGCTCGACAGTTATATCCCCAGTAGTTGGGCGGTCTTGCGCCGCAGCCAGCAAGCACAGCAGGCCCGGCGCTCGCTGGTGACAGAGCGCGAAGTGCTGTTTGTAGATCAGGCCCTTGAACATCTGGCGCAACAGCTACGGGTTAAATACCGTGAGGAAATGGCGCGCAAGCGCAGCAGCTTTGAAGCGCAGGTGCACACCATGAACCTGCTGATGCGCGAGATGGGCAATGTCCACCAGACCCGCAAGCAGTTGTACACGCTCAGATTTAAAGTGCCCAGCCAGGCAGATGTGTTTGGCCGCTTTGCGCTGCATCCCGAGGCGTTGGCGCAAAGCCTGGCGCGCTGGGAGGCGCACAGCGAAAGCACGCGTATTGACCCGTTGGCCTTGGCGCCTGTTGATGAGTTGCTCGAAGACAGGATGCCCCAGGGGCATATGCTTGCTTGAGGTGGCAAGCGGCAAGCTTTTAAGGGCTTGCCGCTCTGTTTATCAGAACAGATCTATTGGAGCCCCGTCATCCGCTGGCAGCGGGCTGCCCGGTGCTACGTTGTTGCCCAGTTCACTGTTGGTCGGCGGTGTATCTTCGCTTTTGAACAGCTCAAAGTAGGCGCCCGGAGTGCCTGGCGAGGCAATACGCCCGCTCGACGGATCGATCCGCAAGCTGAGGATGCCTTCGGGCTCAGGCTGCGTATGGGCAGGCTTGCCCTTGAGCGCGCCACCCATGTAAGTCATCCAGATCGGCAAGGCGACGGTGCCCCCGTATTCGCGACGGCCCAGGCTTTCGGGTTGATCGAAACCGGTCCACACGGTGGTGACGTAATCGGCGTTGTAACCGGAGAACCAGGCATCCTTGGATTCGTTGGTAGTACCGGTTTTGCCTGCCAGGTCGGTGCGGCCCAGCGCCAGGGCGCGGCGGCCAGTGCCGAGCTTGATCACGTCCTGCAGCATGCTGGTGAGGATGTAAGTGGTACGCCCGTCGACAATCCGTTCGGCTACCGCTTGTGTTTCCACTGTTGGCAGGCCGGGTGCGGCATTGATGGTGTCGATGGTCAGCGCGGCGGCTTCTGGCGGCACGTCTTTGGTGTCGTTTTTAGGCACGCTTGGCGGGTTGGCCACGAACAGGGTCTCGCCGTTGCGGCTTTCGATCTTGTCGATCAGATACGGTGTGATCTTGTAGCCACCGTTGGCGAACGTGCTCCAGCCAGTGGCGATCTCCATTGGCGTCAGGGTTGCAGTCCCCAGGGCCAGCGACAGGTTGCGCGGCAAATCCTGCTTGTTGAAGCCGAACTTGCTGATGTAGTCGACAGTGCGGTCCACGCCCAGGCTTTGCAGCAAACGAATAGAAACCAGGTTGCGCGACTTGTACAGCGCTTCACGCACGCGGATCGGGCCGAGGAAGGTGTTGGTGTCGTTCTTCGGGCGCCAGACCTTGTCCAGGTATTCATCGACAAACACGATCGGTGCGTCGTTGACCAGGGTGGCGGCGGTGTAGCCGTTATCCAGTGCGGCGCTGTAGATGAACGGCTTGAAGCTTGAGCCGGGTTGGCGCTTGGCCTGCATCGCCCGGTTGTAGTTGCTTTGCTCGAAGGCGAAGCCGCCCACCAGTGCGCGAATGGCGCCGTTATCCGGGTCCAGCGATACCAGCGCGCCTTGTACGGTGGGCACCTGGCTGAATTTGTAGCTGCCGTCGGCCTGGGGTTGAACGCGAATCAGGTCACCGACCTGAGCCACATCCGAAGGCTGCTTGGGCATCGGACCCATGCTGTTGGTATTGAGGAACTTGCGCGCCCATTTCATGGTGTTCCATGAGACGTGGGCTTCACCGGTGCGGGTCAGCACTTGAATGCCGTCCTTGTCGACCTGGGTCACGATGGCCGGCTCAAGGCCGCTGATCGGGCGCTGCTTGGCCAGTTCCTGGGTCCATGCGGCCAGGGTCTTGCCCGGCAGGCGCGATTCGGGGCCGCGATAACCGTGACGCTGGTCATAGGCAATCAGGCCTTCATGCACGGCTGTGTTGGCCAGCTCCTGAAGGTCGCTGGGCACCGTGGTGGTTACGCGGAAACCTTCGGTGTAGGCGTCGCTGCCGTAACGGCCGACCATTTCGGCGCGGGCCATTTCAGCGATATAGGGCGCGCTCACTTCCGGGGTTGGCACATGGTAGCTCGCGTTTACCGGCTCGGCGATGGCCGCTTCATAGCTGGCCTGGTCGATTTTACCCAGCTTGTACATGCGCCCCAGGATCCAGTCGCGGCGCTCTTTGCTGCGCACCGGGTTGGCCAGCGGGTTAAACCGTGAAGGGGCCTTGGGCAGGCCGGCGATCATCGCCATTTGCGCCAGGCTCAGGTCGCGGATCGACTTGCCGTAGTAAACCTGGGCCGCGGATTCAATACCGTAAGCGCGGTTGCCCAGGTAAATCTTGTTCACGTACAGCTCAAGGATCTCGTCCTTGGTCAGCTCGCGTTCGATTTCCAGGGCCAGCAGGATTTCGTTGGTCTTGCGCGAAAAACTGCGCTCGCTGGAGAGGAAATAGTTCTTCGCCACCTGCATGGTGATGGTGCTGCCGCCCGATTGTATGTGTCCGCTTTTTACCAACTGGGTGGCGGCACGCATCAGGCTGCTGGGGTCTACCCCGTAGTGATTGGCGAAATTGTCATCTTCTGCAGAAAGCAGGGCATTGATGAAATCGGGCGGAATGTCGGCGAACTTGATCGGTGAGCGGCGCATTTCGCCAAACTCTGCGATCAACTTTCCGTCGCTGGTGTAGACCCGCAAAGGAATCTGCAACTGGATGCTTCTCAACGACTCTACGGACGGCAAGCCAGGACTAAGATAGAGAAACGCGCCGCTCAACACGAGCAACAGCCCGCAGAACACGGCAACGAAAGACCACCCGAAAAACTTCAGCAGACGAATCAAGGCTTTTGGATTTCCAGATCAAGAAATGGGTTTGCACGTCAGGGTAGTGCGCAGTTGCGCCGGGTCGACGATACGGAAAAAACGCCCGGCATTATAAGCATTTTTCGCTCATGAACGTCATGAGCCGCATGTCAGAACAGGTTTTGCACGGATCTCATTTTTTACCCTCCGTAAGTGACGGATTGCATTAGGGAAAACAAAGGTGCCCGGATTATTTGCTCAAACACGCCAGCGCTGCATCGGCATAGATATCAGCCAGCACGCGATCAAAATCGTCGAACTGAGCCGTTCACAGGGCCGGTTCAAGCTCCAGGGCTATGCAATGGAGCCCTTGCCAGCCGGGCTTATGGATGATCAGACCGGCGCCGAAGCCAAAAGTGTCGTGCCAGTGCTTGTCAGGGCGCTGGAGCAGGCTGCAGTGATAGCCCGTGATGCCATTATCGCGGTGCCAGACGGGCAGGTTATCTGCAAAACCCTGGAGGTGGAGGCAGGCTTGAGCGAGGTCGAGCTTGAGCTGCATGTGCGCCTTGAGGCAGAGCAGCATATCCCTTGTGCGCTGGATGACATGGCGCTGGATTTTGAGGTGCTGGAGCACTTGTCGAGCGAGCCCGGGCGGGTCAACGTGCTGATGGCGGCATGCCGTCAGGAGGCGCTGGAGTGGCAGCGTTCGGTCTTGACCGGCGCCGGACTGATCCCGCGCGTGGTCGCTGTGCAGAGCCATGCCCTGGGGCGGGGCGTTGGCGCCATGACCGCAGGCTTGGCCCGGGACGTAGCCGTGGCGGTGGTCGACGGTGCAGCCTGTGCGGGCGTATTGAGCATTGTGCAGCAGGGCCGGGTCATCTACTCCCGGGAGCTGGCAGGGGCGCATGCCTCCAAGGCCACGCTGGTTGAGCATCTGCAGCACGAGCTTGAGCTGTTTGGGCCAGTGGGCCTGATCGTATTGGCCGGCGAGGCGGCCGTGGTTCCTGGGCTGGCGCAACGGGTCGAGTCCCGCCTGGGTACGCCAACCCGCATTGCCAACCCGTTTGTACAAATGGACCAAGCCCCCGCGCTCACCCCTGAAGCCTTGCTTTGCGATGCACCACTGTTGTTGACTGCCTGCGGCCTGGCCTTGAGGGGGTTCGATTAATGGCGAGAATCAATTTGTTGCCCTGGCGCGCGTTGTTGCGTGAACAGCGGCGCAGGCGTTTTTTGGCGGTGCTGGCGGTTTTGTCTGTATTGGCCGTGGCGGGGCTGTTTGCTGCCGATCACTTTATTGACACCTTGGTAGAACGCCAGCTGGAGCGCAATGATCTGATCCGCAGTGCCACGTTCCAGCTCGATGGCCGTGCGCAGCAGATCGACCAGTTGAAGGTGCGCCGTGAGCAATTGCTTGAGCGCATGCAAACAATAGGCACGCTGCAGGCCAGCCGCTCGAGCAGCGGGATCATTCTGGAACAGTTGGCGCGCAGCTTGCCGGAGGGGGTGTATTTCACCGACGTAAAAATGACCGAGGGCACCATTGTCATCACGGGGGTTGCCCAGACCAACAACCTTGTCGCCCAGCTGATGCGCAATCTCGATGCTTCGCACTGGCTGGAAACACCGCAACTCAATGACGTCAAGGCAGACCCTGCCCAGGCGGGGGGGCAGGAACGACTGTTCCAGATGACCGTGCGTGAAGCCCGGCATGCCCCTGCCGGGGGCGCGCTGTGATGCCTGCGCACTGGCTCGACAGCTTGCGCAGTGTCGACCTGCGGGAACTGGACCTCGCCAACGCGGGAGCCTGGTCGCCAGCGCGCAGGGCAACCGTAGCCATGGCGTGGCTGGGCCTGCTGCTGATATCGGGCTATGCACTGCTGCTTCAAGTGTCTGTGGCGCGCTTGCACCAGTTGCACGAGGCGCAAGCCACGCTGAAGGCGACGTTTGAGTCCAGGGCCGCACAGGTGGCCGGTCTCGAGGCCTATGAGCTGCAAATACACAGGCTGCAAGCCGGGTTCAACGGGTTGCACGCACAGTTGCCCGCTCAGGCACAAGTGCCCGAATTGCTGGATGAGGTTTCGCGGTTGGGCCAGGGCAATGGCCTGCTGGTCGAGCACATTCAGTGGCTCCCCGAAGTCCTGCAAACGTTCTATGCCGAGCTGCCACTGCACATGACCCTTGTGGGCGGCTATCACGAGCTTGGGCTTTTCGTCAGTGCCTTGGCCAGCCTGCCGCGCATTGTCACCGTGCATGACCTCAGCCTTGCGCCGAGCAACGGTACAGGCGACGGTCAGCTGCGCATGACGCTGCTGGCAAGGGCCTACCGCAGCCATGACCAGGGGCTGGCCCCGTGAGTGCGGGTTGGCGGGTGTTTGGCGCCGGATTGCTGGCAGGCCTGGCGGGGTGCGACAGCTCCCAGAGTGCCGCCGAGCTGCACCGCTATTTGCAGGACACACCGGGGCATGCAAGCACAACCATTGAGCCGCTCCCCGTGATCACGGCTGCGCCTGCGGTTACCTACGATGCAATGGCTTTGCGCAATCCGTTCCAGGCCATCGCGGGGCAAGGGGGCGGCAGTTGGCAGGTCAGCCTGGCTGGCGATGAGCTTGATGCGGACCGGCCCCGGCAGTTTCTGGAAGGCTTTGATCTGGAACAGTTCGAAATGGTTGGCGCGCTGTCCAGTGAGTCGCAGGCCAGCGCCTTGCTGCGGGTCAATGGGGTTATTCACCGCGTGAAAGTGGGCGATTACCTGGGGCGCAACAATGGCCAGGTTGCCTGGATCCAGGCGCAGCAGATTGAAGTATTTGAATTGATTCCCGATGGTCGGGGCGGTTGGCTGGAAAGGTCCCTGACGATCCCTTTAAAACAACAGTCTTAACGGATAAACACATGAAAAGGATTTCACCGGTCTGCGTACTGGCGCTATGGAGTGCGCTGAATTCGCAGGCAACACTGGCGGCCGGACAGGCCGCGCCCTCATCCATCGCGAGTGCGCAGTATGTGGGCGAACCCATGTCCCTGAACGTGCAGAACCTTGAAGTACGCACGGTGCTGCAATCGCTGGCGGATTTTAACGGGTTCAACCTGATGGTCAGCGATACCGTGAAAGGCAGTATCACCCTCAGTTTGCAGGACGTGCCTTGGGATCAGGCGCTGGCTCTGGTGCTTGGCAGCAAGGGCCTGGGCAAGCGCCTTGAGGGTAATGTGCTGTGGGTCGCGCCCCTGGACGAGATCGCCGCCCGCGAGCGGCCAGAGCCTGCGCCTTTGCGTCGGGAGCTGGTGCAGGTCAATTACGCCAGGGCCGCAGATATCGTCATGCTGTTCCAGTCAGTGACCGGCGCTCAGGCCGGTCTCGAGGGGCAGGGCACGATCACGGTAGATGAGCGCACCAATAACATCATTGCCTTTGAATCCAGTGAACGGCTGGATGAGCTGCGGCGCATCGTGGCCCAACTGGACGTGCCGGTGCGCCAGGTGATGATTGAGGCCTGGATTGTCGAGGCGGGAGTGGACTTCGAAAAAAGCCTGGGTGTTCGCTGGGGTGGGGCATCAAGCAACAGCGGCCTGTGGAGTGCCAGCGGCATCACCCAGCCATTGCAGTCAGGGGCTGCGCCCGGCAACGCCAGCGCGCCTTTTGTCGACCTGGGGGTTTCGCGCAACTCATCGGGGTTGGGCATCGCCTTTGTGACCAACAATGTGCTGCTGGACCTGGAGCTGACGGCCATGGAAAAAACCGGTAATGGCGAAATCATCTCGCAGCCCAAGGTGGTTACCGCAGACAAGGAAACCGCAAAAATCCTCAAAGGCACGCAAATTCCCTATCAACAGGCCAGCAAAACCGGTGCTACATCGGTCTCGTTCAAGGAGGCCTCGCTGTCGCTGGAAGTCACGCCGCAAATCACCCCGGACAACAGTGTCATCATGGCCGTCGTAGTGACCAAGGATGAGCCTGATTACATGAGCCGGTTGCAGGATGTGCCGCCCATCAAGAAGAACGAGGTCAGGGCCAAGGTGTTGGTCAAGGATGGCGAAACCATCGTGATTGGGGGGGTGTTCTCAAAAACTCAAAGCAAAGTGGTAGATAAAGTGCCATTTTTGGGCGATCTGCCGTATGTTGGCCGACTTTTCCATAGAGACGTTGTCCTGGAAAAAAAATCCGAACTGCTGGTGTTCCTGACTCCGCGTATCATGAACAACCAGGCGATTGCTGTGAGTCATTGATTCTGTGCGAAATTTGATTCTTGTTGGGCCAATGGGGGCTGGAAAAAGCACCATCGGACGTTTGCTGGCCAAAGAGCTGCACCTGCCGTTCAAAGATTCCGATAAGGAAATTGAAGTGCGCACGGGTGCCAATATCCCGTGGATCTTCGATAAAGAAGGCGAGCCGGGCTTTCGCGATCGTGAAACAGCCATGATTGTCGAGCTATGCCATGAAAACGGCATTGTTCTGGCCACCGGTGGTGGCGCGGTCATGCGCCCGGAAAATCGGCAGGCGCTGCGCAATGGCGGGCGTGTGGTGTATTTGCACGCCTCCATCGAACAGCAGGTGGCGCGTACCTCCCGTGATCGCAACCGGCCATTGCTGCGCAATGCCAACCCGGAAAAAATCCTGCGCGACCTGTTGGCCGTGCGCGACCCGCTTTATCGGGAAATCGCCGACCTGGTGGTTGAAACCGATGAACGGCCACCGCGCATGGTGGTGCTCGACATTCTTGAGCGTCTGGCCCAGCTGCCTCCCCGCTAGCACCTGGCGAGGCGCGGGGCGGCGAAGCGCTCGCAAGACCATTAAAGTGCGATACGAAATGCGCTATTCTCGGCGCCGAGCATGCCTTTTCACGGCGTGCCATCACTTGATAATTGCGAAGCAGGGCGCTGGCGCCGTGCTTCAACGCGGGGATTCATGCAGACAGTGAAGGTTGATCTAGGCGAGCGTAGCTACCCGATTCATATTGGCGAAGGTTTGTTGGATCAGCCGCAGTTGCTGGCTCCGCACATCGCCGGTCGCCAGGTGGCAATTGTGACCAACACCACGGTCGCGCCACTCTATCTTGAACGCTTGACCCGTAGCCTTGCGCAGTTCTCGGTATTGCCGATCATCCTGCCCGATGGCGAGTCGTTCAAAAACTGGGAAACCCTGCAGC
The DNA here is from genome assembly GCF_900105835.1 of Pseudomonas fragi. Lineage (NCBI taxonomy): Bacteria > Pseudomonadati > Pseudomonadota > Gammaproteobacteria > Pseudomonadales > Pseudomonadaceae > Pseudomonas > Pseudomonas fragi. The sequence goes on along the minus strand of NZ_LT629783.1, from coordinate 2,861,218 downwards.
TGATTTTCGATGGCCTGCTCACTGCCCGTCATGACCGACGCACTACCGTGATTGCCTTGGGCGGCGGCGTTGTCGGCGATATGGCCGGTTTTGCAGCGGCTTGTTACCAGCGTGGTGTCGACTTTATCCAGGTGCCGACCACTTTGCTGTCCCAGGTCGATTCGTCGGTGGGCGGCAAAACCGGCATCAACCATCCGCTGGGCAAGAACATGATCGGTGCGTTCTACCAGCCCAACCTGGTGCTGATCGACACCCAGACCCTCAACACCCTGCCGGCCCGCGAACTGTCCGCAGGGCTGGCCGAAGTCATCAAGTACGGCCTGATTTGCGACGAGCCGTTCCTGACCTGGCTTGAAGACAACATGGATGCCTTGCGCTCCCTGGACCAGACTGCCCTGACGGCAGCGATCCAGCGTTCGTGTGCGGCCAAGGCCGAAGTGGTCGGCGCCGATGAGCGCGAGTCGGGCGTGCGTGCCACGCTCAACCTGGGGCATACCTTTGGCCATGCCATCGAGACCCATATGGGCTATGGCGTGTGGCTGCATGGCGAGGCCGTCGCTGCAGGCACCGTGATGGCGCTGGAAATGTCCGCTCGTCTGGGCTGGATCAGCCATGCGGAGCGTGATCGCGGCATTCGCATTTTTCAGCGCGCCGGCTTGCCAGTAGTGCCGCCCAGCGAAATGACCCCGGCCGACTTCATGCAACACATGGCAGTAGATAAAAAAGTGATCGACGGTCGTATGCGCCTGGTGCTGTTGCGCCGTATGGGCGAAGCCACAGTGACTGACGATTATCCACAAGAGGTTCTACAAGCCACGCTGGGTGCGGATTACCGCGCGCTGGCTCAGCTTAAAGGTTAATAAGATCCCGATGACTAGTTTGCATGCCGACGAGGCGTTCCTCGGTCACTTCCAGCTCAACCACGACCCCTTTGCCCCACGGGTTCCGGGCTTCAAGTTTTTTCCGGCGCAGCGCAAGCCGGTGCTGGGGCAGTTGCATCACCTTGCCCGCTACAGCCAGCTGCTGCTGGTGGTCACCGGGCCTGAGGGCAGCGGCAAGACCTTGCTGCGCCAGGCATTGGTGGCGAGCACCAACAAGCAGTCGGTGCAAAGTGTCGTGGTTTCGGCGCGCGGGGCCGGCAATGCTGCCGGCATCCTGCAGCAAGTGGCGCAAACCCTGAACGTTGCCCGTGCAGACGTAGGCTCCATCCTGGCGCAAGTGGTGCAACTGGCACTGACCGGGCAGGAAGTCTACCTGCTGGTCGATGATGCCGAGCAGCTCGACGAGTCTGCGCTGCAAGCTTTGCTGGCGCTGGCTGCGGGCACGCCGGAAGGCCGTCCGCATGTGTTCCTGTTCGGTGAGCCGTCGATGATTGCCGGTCTTGAGGAACTGAGCGCTGATGAAGAGCGCTTCCATGTCATCGACCTGCAGCCCTATGACCTCGAAGAAACCCGCGAGTACCTGGCCCAGCGTCTTGAAGGTGCCGGGCGCGGGATCGAACTCTTTAGCGCTCAGCAGATCTCAGATATACACGAGAGCTCCGAAGGCTGGCCCGGGATTATCAACCAGGTCGCCCGCGATGCAATGATCGAAGCCATGATTGCCAGCCGCTCAGCGGTCAAGCGTCCAAGTATGGGGTTCAAGATGCCGAAGAAACACGTATTGGCCATTGGTGCAGTAGTGGTAGTGGCCGTCGCTGCTGCCGTTCTGATTCCGGGTCGCAGCAAGGCGCCAACGGCGCCGGGTACTGAACAGACACAATTGGGTCAGGCCGCGCCGAACAGCGGTGCCCAGCCTTCGGTTGATTTCGCCGGCTCTTCGCAGCCGATGCCGTTGCCGCTGGTTGGGCAATCGCAGCCGGTCATGCGTGGCCCGCTGGCTGAAGCAGCCGGTGGTATCGCTGAAGGCGACGATGGCGGTGTGCCAGCGGTTGATGGCGGCGTAGCTTCGCCACCGACCGTCACCACCACCGCGCCACCGGTTGGCGTGCCAGCGGGTCCTGCGCCTGTAGCCACGCCGCGCCCGACACCGGCGCCGACCGTAGCTACGGCCAAACCAGCACCAGCACCGGTTGCCAAACCCGCTCCAGCACCGGCCGCCAAGCCTGTGGCCAAGCCGGCCGAGAAGCCGGTCACCCTGGCCAAGGCTGCACCGGGCGGTAGCTGGTACAGCAGTCAGCCTGCCAATAACTATGTGGTGCAGATCGTCGGCACCAGTTCTGAAGCGTCTGCACAAAATGTCGCCAAAGAACTGGGCGGCGACGCTCGTTACTTCAAGAAAACCTTGAATGGCAAGCCGTTGTACGTCGTCACCTACGGCAACTTCCCAAGCCATGCTGCGGCCACTGCAGCAATCAAGAACTTGCCAGCGAAGACGCAGGCTGGTAAACCTTGGCCTCGCACTGTCGCCAGCGTTCAAAAAGAGCTGGCTACAGCTCGCTGATGATCCGGCGACCTTACCCAGGTCGCCGTTCTAGCACATCAAATCCCTGCTTGTGCATACGTGCTTTCCAAGACGTGTGCCTTGTGGTGTCTGCGCCGCGCTGCAGTCGACATCAAAAATGTTTTGACTAGCACGAGCAATCGCTTTAAACCTTTCATAAATGCGACACGAACTTACGGTTAATCGCCGCTAAATTTGTGGGTCTTTGTGACGGTGTGTAGAATGACCACCCTTTTGCCCCTGCCAAGCTGGCGTACGTTCAGCGCGGGAAGCAAGTGGTTGAATTAAAAGAAATTTGCCCCTTTTTGGGGCAGCCTGGTGAGAAAGTGTCTATGAAAGCAGGTCTGTACCACCCCGATGAATTCAAGGATAACTGTGGTTTCGGCCTGATTGCCCATATGCAGGGCGAGCCCAGTCATACTCTTCTGCAAACCGCCATTGAAGCCCTGACCTGCATGACCCACCGCGGTGGGATCAACGCAGACGGCAAGACCGGTGACGGTTGTGGCCTGCTGATTCAAAAGCCTGACCTGTTCCTGCGTGCAACCGCCAAGGAACAGTTCGGTACCGATTTGCCCAAGCAATACGCGGTCGGCATGGTGTTTTTCAACCAGGACCCGATCAAGGCCGAAGCGGCCCGCAGCAACATGAATCGCGAAATCCTCGCCGCCGGCCTGCAACTGGTGGGCTGGCGCAAGGTGCCGATCGATACCAGCGTGCTGGGTCGCCTGGCGCTGGAGCGTTTGCCGCAGATCGAGCAAGTGTTTATCGCCGGTGACGGCCTGAGCGATCAGGACATGGCGATCAAGTTGTTCAGCGCCCGCCGCCGCTCGTCGGTGAGCAACGCCGCTGACAGCGATCACTACATCTGCAGCTTTTCCCACAAGACCATCATTTATAAAGGCCTGATGATGCCGGCGGACCTTACCGCCTTCTATCCGGACCTGAGTGATGAGCGCCTGCAAACCGCGATCTGCGTGTTCCACCAGCGCTTCTCGACCAATACCCTGCCGAAATGGCCGCTGGCCCAGCCATTCCGCTTTCTCGCCCACAACGGCGAGATCAACACCATTACCGGCAACCGCAACTGGGCCCAGGCCCGTCGCACCAAGTTTGCCAACGATCTGATCGGCGACCTCGACGAACTCGGCCCGCTGGTCAACCGCGTAGGCTCCGACTCCTCCAGCATGGACAACATGCTCGAGCTGATGGTCACCGGCGGCATCGACCTGTTCCGTGGCGTGCGCATGCTGATTCCACCGGCATGGCAGAACGTTGAAACCATGGACCCCGACCTGCGGGCGTTCTATGAGTACAACTCCATGCACATGGAGCCGTGGGACGGTCCGGCGGGCGTGGTCATGACCGATGGTCGCTACGCGGTCTGCCTGCTCGACCGCAACGGCCTGCGCCCTGCGCGCTGGGTGACCACCACCAACGGCTATATCACTATTGCCTCGGAAATCGGCGTATGGGACTACAAGCCTGAAGACGTGATCGCCAAAGGCCGTGTCGGCCCGGGTCAGATCCTGGCCGTGGACACCGAAACCGGCCAGGTGCTGGACACCGACTCCATCGACAACCGCCTCAAGTCGCGCCACCCGTACAAACAGTGGCTGCGCAAGAATGCCCTGCGCATTCAGGCGACGATGGAAGACAACGACCACGGCTCCGCGTTTTACGACGTCGATCAGCTCAAGCAATACATGAAGATGTACCAGGTCACGTTCGAAGAGCGCGACCAGGTGCTGCGCCCGCTGGGCGAGCAAGGCTACGAAGCCGTAGGTTCGATGGGCGATGACACGCCAATGGCCGTGCTGTCGCAACGTGTTCGCACGCCATACGACTACTTCCGCCAGCAGTTCGCGCAGGTCACCAACCCGCCGATCGATCCGCTGCGTGAAGCCATCGTCATGTCCCTGGAAATCTGCCTCGGTGCCGAGCGCAACATCTTCCAGGAATCCCCTGAGCACGCTTCCCGTGTGATCCTCAGTTCGCCGGTGATTTCGCCTGCCAAGTGGCGTTCGCTGATGAACCTCGACCTGCCGGGCTTTGAGCGTCAGATCATCGACCTCAACTACGACGAGAGCGTCGGCCTGGAAGCGGCCGTGCGTAATATCGCCGATCAGGCCGAAGAAGCCGCACGCGCCGGTCGCACCCAGATCGTGCTGAGCGACCGTCATATCGCGCCGGGCAAGTTGCCGGTTCACGCCTCTTTGGCTGTGGGCGCCGTGCATCACCGCCTGACCGAAAAAGGCCTGCGTTGCGACAGCAACATTCTGGTCGAGACGGCTACTGCCCGTGACCCGCATCACTTTGCGGTGCTGATCGGTTTCGGCGCCTCGGCGGTCTACCCGTTCCTGGCCTACGAAGTGCTGGGCGACCTGATCCGTACCGGTGAAGTACTGGGCGACCTCTATGAGGTATTCAAGAACTACCGTAAAGGCATCACCAAGGGTCTGCTCAAGATCCTGTCGAAAATGGGTATCTCGACCATCGCTTCGTACCGTGGTGCGCAGCTGTTCGAAGCCATCGGCCTGTCCGAAGAAATTTGTGAACTGAGCTTCCGTGGCGTGCCAAGCCGCATCAAGGGCGCGCGTTTCGTCGACCTTGAAGCCGAGCAAAAGCTGCTGGCGGCCGAAGCCTGGAGTGCGCGCAAGCCGATCCAGCAAGGCGGCCTGCTCAAGTACGTACACGGTGGCGAGTACCACGCCTACAACCCGGATGTAGTGGCCACCCTGCAAGCCGCCGTGCAACAGGGCGACTACAGCAAGTTCAAGGAATACACCGCACTGGTGGACAAGCGCCCGGTGTCGATGATCCGCGACCTGTTCAAGGTCAAGACCCTCGATACCCCGCTGTCGATCGACGATATCGAACCGCTGGACTCGATCCTCAAGCGTTTCGACTCGGCCGGTATTTCCCTGGGCGCCTTGTCGCCCGAGGCTCACGAAGCCCTGGCCGAAGCCATGAACCGCTTGGGCGCACGCTCCAACTCCGGTGAAGGCGGCGAAGACCCGGCGCGTTACGGCACTATCCGCAGCTCGAAGATCAAGCAAGTGGCCACTGGCCGTTTCGGTGTGACGCCGGAATACCTGGTCAACGCCGAAGTGCTGCAAATCAAGGTTGCGCAAGGCGCCAAGCCGGGCGAGGGCGGGCAACTGCCGGGCGGCAAGGTCAACGGCCTGATCGCCAAACTGCGCTACGCCGTGCCGGGTGTGACCCTGATTTCGCCACCGCCGCACCACGACATCTATTCCATCGAAGACTTGTCGCAGCTGATCTTTGACCTCAAACAGGTCAACCCGAAAGCGCTGGTATCGGTGAAGCTGGTAGCAGAAGCGGGCGTGGGCACCATCGCCGCAGGCGTGGCCAAGGCCTATGCCGACCTGATCACCATCTCCGGCTATGACGGCGGCACGGGCGCATCGCCGTTGACCTCCATCAAGTACGCGGGCGCACCGTGGGAGCTGGGCCTGGCTGAAACCCACCAGACCCTGCGCGGCAACGACCTGCGTGGCAAAGTGCGGGTGCAAACCGACGGTGGCCTGAAAACCGGCCTCGACGTGATCAAGGCGGCGATCCTGGGCGCTGAAAGCTTCGGCTTCGGCACCGCGCCAATGATCGCCCTGGGCTGCAAATACCTGCGTATTTGCCACCTCAACAACTGCGCCACCGGCGTTGCGACGCAAAACGAATCGCTGCGTAAAAACCACTACATCGGCACTGTCGACATGGTGGTCAACTTCTTCACCTATGTGGCCGAAGAAACCCGTGAATGGCTGGCCAAGCTGGGCGTGCGCACCCTGGAAGAGCTGATCGGCCGTACCGACCTGCTGGAAATCCTCCAGGGCGAAACCGCCAAGCAGCACAACCTGGACCTCACGCCACTGCTGGGCAGCGACCATATCCCGGCCGACAAGCCGCAATTCTGCCAGGTCGACCGCAACCCGCCGTTCGACAAGGGCCTGCTGGCCGAGCAGATGCTCGACATGGCGCGCTCGGCGATCAACGACATGAGCGGTGCCGAGTTTGACCTCGATATCTGCAACTGCGACCGTTCGATCGGTGCTCGTATATCGGGTGAGATCGCCCGTACCCACGGCAACCAGGGCATGGCCAAGGCACCGATCACCTTCCGCTTCAAAGGCACTGCCGGTCAGAGCTTTGGTGTGTGGAACGCCGGTGGTTTGCACATGTACCTGCAAGGCGACGCCAACGATTACGTAGGCAAAGGCATGACCGGCGGCAAGCTGGTCATTGTCCCGCCTGCAGGCAGCGTCTACAAAACCCAGGACAGCGCGATTGTCGGCAACACCTGCCTGTATGGCGCCACCGGCGGCAAGCTGTTCGCAGCGGGCACGGCGGGCGAGCGTTTCGCCGTGCGTAACTCCGGTGCCCACACCGTGGTGGAAGGCACAGGCGATCACTGCTGCGAATATATGACCGGCGGTTTTGTCTGCGTGCTGGGTAAAACCGGTTACAACTTCGGCTCGGGCATGACCGGCGGTTTCGCCTACGTGCTGGATCAGGACAACACCTTCGTCGACAAGGTTAACCACGAGCTGGTGGAAATCCAGCGGATCAGTGGCGAAGCGATGGAGGCTTACCGTAATCACCTGCAACACGTGCTGGACGAATACGTTGAGGAAACCAACAGCGAGTGGGGTCGCAACCTCTCGGAAAACCTCGATGATTACCTGCGTCGTTTCTGGATGGTCAAGCCCAAGGCTGCCAGCTTGAAATCGTTGCTTTCCAGCATCCGTGCCAACCCGCAGTGATATGCGCCTGAAAAGTTTGATGAGGTTTTAACCATGGCTGAACGTCTGAGTAACGACTTCCAGTTCATCGATGTCGGGCGCAAAGATCCGAAGAAGAAACTGTTACGTCAACGCAAAAAAGAGTTCGTGGAAATCTACGAACCCTTCAAACCCCAGCAGTCGGCCGAGCAGGCCCACCGCTGCCTGGGTTGCGGCAACCCGTACTGTGAATGGAAATGCCCTGTGCATAACTTCATTCCCAACTGGCTCAAGCTGGTGGCCGAGGGCAACATCCTCGCCGCCGCCGAGCTGTCGCACCAGACCAACACCCTGCCTGAGGTATGCGGCCGGGTGTGCCCGCAAGACCGCCTGTGCGAGGGTGCCTGCACCCTCAACGACGGTTTTGGCGCAGTGACCATCGGTTCGGTGGAGAAGTACATCACCGACACGGCGTTCGCGATGGGCTGGCGCCCGGACATGTCCAAGGTCGTGCCCACCGGCAAGCGTGTGGCCATTATCGGTGCCGGGCCTGCGGGCCTGGGGTGTGCCGATGTGCTGGTGCGTGGCGGTGTGACCCCGGTGGTGTTCGACAAGAACCCGGAAATCGGCGGTCTGCTGACCTTCGGCATCCCGGAGTTCAAGCTGGAAAAAACCGTACTGAGCCACCGTCGCGAAGTGTTTACCGGCATGGGTATCGAGTTTCGTCTCAATACCGAAATCGGCAAGGACATCAGCATGGAACAGCTGCTGGCCGAATACGACGCCGTGTTCATGGGCATGGGCACCTACACCTACATGAAAGGTGGTTTTGCCGGTGAAGACCTGCCGGGCGTGCATGACGCCCTGGATTTCCTGATCGCCAACGTCAACCGCAACCTGGGCTTTGAAAAGTCGCCGGAAGACTTCGTCGACATGAAAGGCAAAAAGATTGTGGTGCTTGGCGGTGGTGACACGGCCATGGACTGCAACCGTACCTCGATTCGCCAGGGCGCCAAGTCGGTGACCTGTGCCTATCGTCGTGACGAGGCCAACATGCCGGGTTCGCGCAAAGAGGTGAAGAACGCCAAGGAAGAAGGCGTGAAATTCCTCTACAACCGTCAGCCGATTGCCATTGTCGGTGAAGGCAAGGTTGAAGGCGTGAAGGTGGTCGAGACCCGTCTTGGCGAGCCGGATGCGCGTGGCCGTCGTAGCCCCGAGCCGATTCCGGGTTCAGAAGAGATCATCCCGGCAGACGCCGTGATCATCGCCTTTGGTTTCCGTCCAAGCCCGGCGTCGTGGTTCGAGCAGTTTGAGATCCAGACTGACAGCCAGGGCCGTGTGATTGCCCCCGAGCAATCGCAGTACAAGCACCAGACCAGCCATCCGAAGATTTTTGCCGGTGGTGACATGGTGCGCGGTTCTGACCTGGTAGTGACCGCGATCTTCGAAGGCCGCACCGCGGCGGAAGGGATCATGGATTACCTGGGTGTCTGATCACTTTCCCGAATGGGAATGAGATCAAAATGTGGGAGCGGGCTTGCTCGCGATAGCGACAGACCATTCAGTGCAGATGCTGAATGTGAAGCCCTTATCGCGAGCAAGCCCGCTCCCACAGTTGTTTCGCGGTGTTGCCAAATAAGCCGTTAAACCGCTGCAAATCGACCCGATAGATAAAAGGCACGGCACTTGCCGTGCCTTTTGCGTCCGTCTCTGAGAAAATGCCCCCACTTTTTTTCCGGATGCTGACATGACTGTTCTCAAGAATGACCGTTTCCTTCGCGCTTTGCTCAAGCAACCTGTAGACGTAACGCCTGTCTGGATGATGCGTCAGGCCGGTCGCTACCTGCCGGAATACCGCGCCAGCCGTGCCAAGGCCGGCGATTTCATGAGCCTGTGCAAGAACGCCGAATTCGCATGTGAAGTCACCATGCAGCCTCTGGACCGCTTCCCGCAGCTGGATGCGGCGATCCTGTTTTCCGATATCCTGACCATCCCCGATGCGATGGGCCAGGGCCTGTATTTCGAGACCGGTGAAGGCCCGCGCTTTAAAAAGGTTGTCAGCACCCTGGCCGACATCGAAGCGTTGCCGATTCCCGATCCGCAAAAAGACCTCGGCTACGTGATGAATGCTGTCAGCACCATCCGCAAGGAGCTAAATGGCCGTGTGCCATTGATCGGCTTCTCCGGCAGCCCGTGGACGCTGGCCACTTATATGGTTGAAGGCGGCTCGTCCAAGGACTTCCGCAAAACCAAGGCCATGCTCTACGACACCCCGCAGGCCATGCACCTGCTGCTCGACAAGCTGGCGCAGTCGGTGACCTCCTACCTCAATGGCCAGATCCTGGCGGGCGCACAAGCTGTGCAGATCTTCGACACCTGGGGTGGCAACCTGTCGGCTGCGGCGTATCAGGAGTTTTCCCTGGCCTATATGCGCAAAATCGTTAGCGGCCTGATCCGCGAACACGAAGGCCGCAAGGTACCGGTCATCCTGTTCACCAAAAATGGTGGCCTGTGGCTGGAAAGCATCGCCGATGCTGGCGCAGACGCGCTGGGCCTGGACTGGACCTGCGACCTGGGCGAAGCCCGCAAGCGTGTGGGCAACAAGGTTGCGCTGCAAGGCAACATGGATCCGACGGTGCTGTACGCCAACCCGGAGGCGATCCGCACCGAGGTCAAGCGCATCCTGGCCAGCTACGGCAACGGTTCGGGCCATGTGTTCAACCTGGGTCACGGCATTACCCCGGAAGTGAAACCGGAGCACGCCGGCGCCTTTATCAGTGCGGTTCATGAGTTCTCGGGGCAGTATCACCAGTAAACTCAATCAACACTAAAAAAGCCCCGACATGTCGGGGCTTTTTTATTTCTGGGACAGCCGATTTGCTGTTTTTCGGTTTTGTAAGCCTTTCACTATGCGAGCGCCAAGAAATTAGGGTGGATCCTACAAGCCCGGAAGATAAAACTTACATTAATATTTTATTGCGCCCGTGACAATCGCCCTTCGCTTTTGCATAAAGCCTGTAGATGAAAGTTGCCGGAAAGTGGTGTGGAAATAACTTCATGGCGCGCTTGGTCATTTGCATTTGCAGTTGTACGACTGGTCGTTAAGACAATGCCGTTATGTTGGCTGGCTGGCTCTGCCGTTTATGTTAATTGAAGGGTAAGGCAAGTTGGCTTCATAAAGGTCCAATAATAAATAGTCTGAGATAGATCAATGACGTCAGCACATTCAAACCCCCGTACTTTTATGTCGTGCGTAGGCTCATTAACATTGATGAGCGCAGTTTTCACCTCTCAACAGGTGGTCGCCCACGGTTATATGGATTCACCGCCATCCCGTGCCTATTCCTGCCAGCTGGGGCTGAACACCAACTGCGGCCAGGCCCAATATGAGCCACAAACCGTAGGCGAGGCCCCCAAAGGTTTCCCGGCCCTGGGGCCGGTCGATGGCAAGATCCCGAGTGGCGCCAATGCCGTATTCAGTGCCCTGGATGCCCAGGCCGCAAATCGCTGGCACCTGACCGAAATCAACGACCGCAAGACCGAATTCAGCTGGTTCTTTACGGCAGCTCATAAAACCACCAAGTGGGAATACTTCATCACCAAGGCCGGCTGGAACCCTAACCTGCCACTGGCTCGCGATACCTTTGAACTGACGCCGTTTTGTACTGTACAAGGCGGTGGTGCCGTGCCAATTGAAGGCCCGGCGGGAGGCCACGGCCAGATCGCGCAAAAACACGCCTGCGTCATTCCGCCCGACCGCACAGGCCAGCATGTCATTCTGGGGGCCTGGACCATCGATGATACGGGTGCCAGCTTTTACGACGTGGTCGATGTCAACATCAAGGTCGAGGCGACAGACCCCGATGGCTGGACCAACGTGGGGGTGATGGTGCCGACCCAGACCCTGCTACCAGGTGATTCGGCCAAGGCGCGGGCTTTCATGGGCAGTGCTGAAAGCGCGAAGTACAGCTTCAGCGTGGGTATCGATTCGGTAGAAGAAGGGCAGCCTGCAAACTGGGCGTTTAAACTGGCCGAAACCGTGAACGCTGCGAACGAGCCTGTAAGGGCCGGTGTGCGTAACGAAGAGGGTGGTATTGAGCCGACCAAGGGCACCAACAATTTCTACGCCAAAGCGCAAAGCGGTGTGACCAGCTATCAGATGCAAACAACTCTGGTCCCGGACCCGATGGCTTACATGCATGTTCATGATGTCGCCGCCGAGTATGTACTGGATAAAGGCGTTGGCAACGTCGGCTTTACCTTGATGACCAACAAGAACATCACGGTTGAAGCCACGGTTTATAACGAAGCCAACAAGGCAGTGGGTTACACCAGGCAAACGATTGACTCGACCACGGCTCCCTTGACCGTAGCGGTCAAAAGCGCCCCGGGTGCCCACGCCCTGAAGTTGATCGCCAGCAGTGAAAACGGCCGCGAGAACTTCCAGGAGCTTAAAACCATCAGCCTGACAGGTGAGGGCGGTAGCCAGAATTATGACGCTGTCTACCCTGAAGGCTTCAAGGCTTACAAGGCTGGGACTACCGTCCTGCAACCCAAGACCGGCCTGGTGTATGAGTGCAAGCCGTTCCCGTACTCGGGTTATTGTGCGCAGTACTCTCCGTCTGCGACTCATTATGAACCGGGCACCGGCTCGAATTGGAAAGATGCCTGGCTCGAGAAGTAGATAGCACTGTAAATACCCGGCCACTGATAAACAGTGGTCGGGTGTTTGCCCAAACTATAAAAGACAGGTTGCCGAACAGTGCTTTCGCTTTTGGTCAGCACGGGTATGGCAGCTGGCTATTGTTTTTTGCAGGGTTGAATAAGTAGCAGTACCCGGTCCGTGAGCCGTTGCTCTTTATATTTGCTTTTGGCAAAGCCTTATAACACTGAAGCAGTGATGGGCAGTTCAATGCGAGTGTTTAATAAATTTTTTTTCTCCAAGTGGACAGTGCTGATAGTTCCCTTGGTTTATGGCAGCTACCTGGCGTGGCAAGAGCAGATATTCAGGTCTGTACAAGTGCAACTTGAGTTCGCGCCATTTAATGCATCTGCCCCGGCGATACCGCAGCCTTTCCAGCCCCAAGCCATTGCTGCGGTCTTTGGTCTCGCGGCTCAGGACAATTGGGTCCCGAGTGCCGAGCCCTTGCAGTGGCGCGCCAGTTTTGTCTCGAGTCAGGGGGCCTCTCAAGCCTTGCTGGGCGACGGGCAATCCGCGCGTTTCTATGCAGAGGGTGAACGCCTGCCCAGTGGCAGTGTTCTGCGCAGGATCGAGGTCGATCATGTGGTGCTGTGGCGCAATGGCCGTGAGGAGCGCCTGGCGTTCAAGCCTCAAGGCCAGCATGTGCTGCCAGTGTCTGCTGCTTCCGGGGCCGCCCTGCAAGCACCTTCCCTTTACCTGCGGCCCACTGCCGAGCAACCCTAGAGTACCGCCATGACCAAGCCCAATGCGTTCGGCATTTGCCAACTTTTGACCTGTTGCGTGCTATGCACCGCAATGTTCCTGCATTCCCCGGTGTGGGCACAAAAACAGTACTGGAAGTTGTCGATGAAGGAGGCCGAATTGCGTGATGTCGTGCAAGAGATTTCATCGATTCTCGGTGCCACCGTGGTTCTGGACCCTAGGGTACAGGGGCGGATTACGGTTATTTCCGAAAAGGAGCTGGATCGTGAAGGTGTACGTCAGTTGTTTTACTCGGTGCTTGATGCTCATGGATTTTCGGTTATCGACCAGGGCGACCGTTTGCTGATAATCCCTGCCGCCGAGGCCAAAACCCGGGCTGGCAGCCCGGGTACCAGGGTCACTGAAGCAGAGGCCTTTGTCACAAGGGTCATGGTGCTCAATGGCAGCGTTGCGGCCGATCTGGCAGGCCTGCTGCGCCCACTGGTATCGAGCAATGGGTATATCGGCCCTTCGGCATCGGCCAATGCGTTGATCATCACCGACACTGCTGCCAATACGCGCCGCCTTGTCGAGATCGTTCTGCAACTGGATTCGGGCGCGCGCTCAGGCCATTCGATGGTTGTGCTCAAGCATGGTCTGGCCAGCGACATTGCCACGATCATGGAGCAGTCGCTGGATAAAACCGAAGCGGGGGCAGGCAGTCGGGTGATTGCAGACACGTCGACCAATCGCCTGGTGATTCTGGGCAGCGACACGGTCCGCAAACGCTTGAGCGAACTTGCCCGCTCTCTGGATGCTCCGGGCAGCATCCAGCAGGAAAATTCGCGGGTGTTGCGTCTTCGTCACAGCGATGCCAAGCAATTGGCCACAGTGCTGGAGTCGGTAGGGTCAGGCTTGAAACAGGACGTGGCCATAGAGGGCCGCACCCAGAAAGCATCGCCACGGGAAGTGACAGTAGCGGCAGATGAAAGTCAGAACGCGCTGGTGATCGTGGCAGATCCGGCGAAGGTTCGTACGCTGGAAAACATCGTGCGCGAACTGGATCAGCCGCGCTCCCAGGTCCTGATCCATGCCGCCATCGTGGAAATATCCGGGGACATTGCCAAAACCCTGGGTGTGCAGTGGAGCGTCAACACAGGCAGGGCCAGAGGCGGTATTACTTTTCCGGGTACCGGCATTCAGATCGGCTCGTTTTCAAACAGTGACATTGAGCTGCCGGAAGGGGGCGTGCTGAAAGTGGGTAATGATCGTTTCAGCGCCCTGATTTCGGCCCTGGCCAGTGACACCAACAACAACGTGTTGTCCACACCGAGCCTGCTGACCCTGGACAATCAGGAAGCCGAAATACTGGTCGGGCAAAACGTGCCGCTCAAAACAGGCTCTTATGCCGGCTCTGGTGATGACACCAAAAATCCCTTCACCACGGTGACCCGGCAAGACATAGGCATCAGCCTCAAAGTTAAACCGCATATCAATGACGGCAGCCTGATGCGCCGGAGGTCGCCCAGGAAAACTCCGAAATAGCCCCCACACTGCAAGGTGTCGACTCAACCGATCTCATCACCAACAAACGTGCCTTGAAAAGCACCATCCTGGCCGAAGACGGCGAAATCATCGTGATTGGCGGGTTGATCAAGGACAGTGTGCGCACCCAGGTCAGTGGCGTGCCCTTGTTGCGCAGCATTCCGTATCTGGGCGCCCTGTTTCGCTGGAACAAGGAAACCCGTACCAAAACCAACCTGATGGTGTTTTTGCGCCCGACGATCGTACGCAGCAAAAACGATCTGCGTGAACTCAGCCAAAGCCGTTACAACGCATTGCGCAACCTTGATCAAGCCGGTGCCAAGGGCAACCCCGATCAATTGTTGCCCGACAACCCACAGCAAATGTTCGATACCCCTGCGCAAAAACAGGCGCAGCCAGCCAAAGCCGTTCAGCCATGACACTGCCAGGTGCGTGCCTGCCTTTCGGCTTTGCCCGGCGCTTCGGGATAGTGCTGGACGCTTCGTCCACGCCTGCCACCTTGTTGATTCGCGCCGATACGCCATTGACCGCACTGGCCGAAGCGCAGCGTTGGGCTGGGCGTGAAGTGACCTTCAGCCCCCTCACCGATGCCCACTTCGGCGAGCGCCTGGCCAGCAGCTATAGCGCAGGTCACAGCGCTGCCGAGCAAGTGGCCCAGGGGCTGGACGAAGAACTCGACCTGATGAGTCTGGCCGAGCAGGTGCCGCAAACCGCCGACCTGCTGGAGCAGGAAGACGATGCGCCGATCATTCGCCTTATCAATGCCCTGCTGCGTGAAGCCATGCGCGAAAAAGCATCGGACGTGCATCTGGAAACCTTTGAGCATTACTTGTCCGTACGCATGCGCATTGACGGCCAGTTGCGTGAAGTGCTCAGGCCCAGACGTGAACTGGCCAGTTTGCTGGTATCACGGATCAAGGTCATGGCGCGTCTGGATATTGCCGAAAGGCGGGTGCCTCAGGATGGCCGCATCAGCTTGCGTCTGGCCGGGCATGAGGTCGATGTGCGGGTCTCTACCCTGCCTTCGGCCCACGGTGAGCGGGTGGTCATGCGCTTGCTCGATAAACAGGCCGTGCGCCTTGATTTAAACTGCCTGGGCATGCCCGCTGCGACTTTGCGCCGGTTTGAGCACATCCTTGCGCGGCCCCACGGGATTTTTCTGGTCACGGGCCCGACCGGCTCGGGTAAAACCACCAGCCTGTATGCCGCGCTCAGCCACCTCAATCACCAGACCCGCAATATTCTGACCGTTGAGGACCCGGTGGAATATCACCTGCCGGGCATTGGTCAGACACCGGTCAACACCAAGGCTGACATGACGTTTGCCCGTGGCCTGCGAGCAATTCTGCGTCAGGACCCGGACGTGGTCATGGTGGGTGAAATCCGCGATCGCGAAACCGCCGAAATTGCCGTGCAAGCGTCGTTGACCGGGCATCTTGTGCTGTCCACCCTGCACACCAACAGTGCCATTGGTGCCGTTACCCGCCTGGTCGACATGGGGGTGGATGCTTACCTGCTGTCGTCTTCGTTGGTGGGGGTACTGGCCCAGCGCCTGCTGCGCACGTTGTGTGTGGAGTGCAAGGCTGCCTATACAGCCGACCCGGCAACGGGCGCACGGCTTGGTCTTGCCCCGGGAACCTGGCCAACCCTGTATCGGGCCCAGGGCTGCAAGCACTGCCAGCAAGGCTACCGCGGTCGTACCGGTATCTACGAACTGGTCAGCATCACCCCGACCCTCGCCGGGATGATTCATCAGGGGGCCAGCGAGCCGGACTTGGCCCGTGAAGCACTAAAGCTGTCTTGTAGCCTGTTTCAGGATGGTCAGCGTCTGGTACTAGAAGGCCTGACCAGCGTCGATGAACTGCTGCGCATTACCCGGGAGGACTGAGCATGCCTGCCTTTGAGTACCGTGCGCAGGACGCCAATGGACGCAATTGCCGTGGCCTGCAAGAGGCTGACAGTGCGCGCCATGCCCGCCAGCTTTTACGCGAGCGAGGCCTGCGCCTGAGTCATCTGGGGGCCGTCAGAAAAAACCGCCAGGGCGCCAGCCATGCGCAATCGGGTATCCGGCTGGGGGCAAGCGAGCTGGCGCTGCTCACCCGGCAGTTATCGACCTTGATTCATGCCGGCCTGCCCCTCGATGAAGCCTTGCTTGCAGTCAGTGCCCAGAGTGAAAAACGTCGGCTCAGCCAGTTGCTTGCCGCTGTGCGCAGCCGGGTGCTTGAAGGCCATACCCTGGCCGCCGCGCTGTCGGCGTTCCCCAAGGCCTTTACGGAACTGTTTCGCGCCACAGTCGCTGCTGGCGAGCGCAGCGGCCATTTGGGTCATGTGCTGGAGCAACTGGCCGACTACAGCGAAGCCCGTCAGGCGTCCCATCAAAAAATTCAGCTGGCACTGGTTTACCCCCTGATTCTGCTGGTTGCCTCGTTGTCGATTGTCGGTTTCCTGCTCGGTTATGTCGTGCCCGATGTGGTCAAGATCTACATCAATAGCGGCCAGCCATTACCGGTGCTGACCCGGGCCATGATTGCCATCAGTGATGGGCTGCGCAGTCATGGCGGTTTGCTGCTGATGGTGCTGCTGGCCGCCTGCGGCGCGGTCCGTTGGGCATTGCGCCAGCCACGGCTGAAGCTGCGCTGGCATGTGTTGTTGCTCAATCTGCCGCTGGCAGGCGGGGTGGTGCGGGCAATGGAAGCGGCAAGGTTTGCCAGCACCCTGGCGATCCTGGGCAAAAGCGCCGTGCCACTGGTGGATGCGCTGGAAATTGCCGCCACGGTCATCAGTAACCTGGCCATCCGCCGACGCATGCTCGATGTTGCCCGCTCAGTGCGTGAAGGCGGCACCCTGGCCCGGGGGCTGGAGCGTAGTGGTGATATCCCACCGATGATGCTGCACCTGATTGCCAGCGGCGAGCGGGCTGGCGAGCTGGACAGCATGCTGGCGCGGGCCGCCGAGCAACAGGAAAAAACCCTGGCTGCGCGAATCGCGCTGGTCGTGAGCCTGCTCGAACCCATCATGCTGGTGTTGATGGGCGGCATTGTCCTGCTGATCGTCCTGGCCATTCTCTTGCCGATTCTTGGCCTCAACCAATGGGTAAACTGACCGATGCGCACTGTTTCAACGTCTTCTCAACGCGGCTTCACCCTGATTGAAATCATGGTCGTGGTCGTCATCATCGGCGTGCTGGGTGCCATTGTCGTGCCGCAGTTCATGAGTCGCCCGGATCAGGCCAAGGTGACCGCGGCACGCACCGATATTCAGGCGATTGCCACGGCGCTTGAAATGTATCGCCTCGACACTTTCAGCTACCCCTCAACCCAGCAAGGCCTGGAAGCCTTGAGCAAGCGCCCGGCCGGGGGGCCTGCAGCGAAAAACTGGAATCCGCAGGGGTATCTCAAAAGCCTGCCGCTGGACCCGTGGGGCATGCCCTATCAATACCTGAACCCGGGCACGCGCTCGACGGGTTACGACCTGCTGTCCTTCGGTTCGGACGGTATGCCTGGTGGTGAAGGCTACGCCGCGGATATCGGCAACTGGGGCGATTGAGTCATGCGCAAACTGTCGTCGGGTTTCACCCTGATCGAGGTGATGGTGGTCATTGTGCTGGTCGGCGTACTTGCTTCAATGGTGCATATCAGCCTGGGTGACAACAACAGCCGCAATGCCCGGCTGGAAGCCGATGTCCTGCTGGAGGTGATGTACGGTTTGCGCGAAAAGGCAGTCCTTGACGGCCAGGAATATGGCCTGCGGCTGGAGCCTGACGCCTATCAGGTAATGCGTTTTGAGCGCGTTGGCTGGCAACCGGCAGACAGCCGTGTGCAACTGCCTTCCGGGCTGGTGTTGGCCCTGGCCCTGGAAGGCCGCCCACAGCCCCTGCTACCAATGGCGCAAGTACCGCAGTTGCTGTGGTTGAGCAGCGATGAAAACAGCGCGTTCAGCCTGCACCTTGACAGCCCGCCGCAGCGCTGGCGCAGCATTGTCAGCGATGGCCTTGGCGATGCGCAGGTCGTTGTGCCAGAGGTCTCCCATGAAGGCTGAAAAAGGTTTCACCCTGCTGGAGGTCATGGTCGCGCTCGCCATCTTCGCCACCCTGGCGGCGGCGGTCATGTCTGCCAGCCAGTATGTGCTGGGCCAGAGTGCCAGGGTCGAGGCGAGGTTGTTTGGCGCATGGCTGGCCGACAATCACCTCACTGATATGCAGCTGCAAAGCGTCCCTCCTGCAGTGGGGCAACAAACCTTTGATGTGACCTATGCGCAACGTGACTGGCGCTTGAGCCGACATATCACGGTCGAACCCGGTACGGGCCTGCTGCGGGTGGAATTGCGGGTCAGCCCGGCGGGCAGCGAACAGGCGGTGCAGTCTGTAACCCATTGGCTGGCGGTCAGGCATGACTAAGCCCCAGGCCGGTTTCACCCTGCTTGAACTGGTGATCGCCATCGCAATTTTCGCCTTGTTGGGCCTTGGCTGCTGGCGCCTGTTTGACAGCGTTGTGCGCGCCGAACGCAGCAGCACGGCGCATCAGCAGGCCCTGCGCAGCCTGCAACGCACAGTGGCGTTGATCGAGCGCGATGTATTGCAGGTTCAGGGCTCAGCCAAAGACCCGGGGATCACGCTGTACCCCGATCGGCTCAATGTGCGTCGCGCCAACTGGCGCAACCCGTTAGGCCTGCCGCGCAGTGAGCTGCAGGACGTCAGTTATCAACTCAAGAACGGCGAGCTTTGGCGTTATAGCCGTGGGCTGGAGGAGGGCGCGCCACTGCAGCAACAAAAACTGCTCGCTGATGTGCGCGAAGTACGCTGGCGGATTTTTGACCGCAAGACGGGTTGGCGCAATGCAGGCACGCCTGCTCCCAAGGCAGCGCAACACGCACTGGAACTGCAACTCTCCGTGGGGCGCTTCGAGGGCGTGCGTCGTGTGCTGTTGCTGCCGGAGGGCGCGTGATGCGCCGTAATCAGCAGGGCATCGCGCTGATGACCGTGTTGCTGGTCATGAGCCTGGCGCTGCTGATTACCGCAGGCATGCTGCGCAGTCACCGTCTGGTCCTGCACAGCAGCGCCCAGCAGATTCACCAATTGCAGATGCGCACCCTGGCATTTGCTGGCGAAAGCTGGGCCCGTGAACACCTGCGTAACCTGATCCGCGACCCCAAGGTGGCCGTAGCTGCCGGTCAGGCCTGGACCAGCGGCCAGCCACAGTTGCGCATCGACAATGGTCAAATCGAAGTCGACATTGAAGACCTCGCCGGGCGTTTCAACCTTTCCGCCTTGCTTGGCAAAGGCCCTGCCGACGCCGTACTGGTGCAACGCTGGTTGCGCCTGCAAACCCTGCTTGAGTTGCCCGCGCTGGATGCCGGCGTACTGCAGGGCCAGGGCTTGAGTGAGATCAGCCAGTTGCGTGGGCTGCCCGGTGTCGACAGCCAGTGGTACGAGCGCATGCGGCCGTGGATCGCGCTGCTGGGCAACGAAGCCCCCGTCAATATCAACACCGCGCCTGCCACCGTGCTGGCCACGCTGGAAGGCGTGACGCCCGAGCTGGCGCGCCAACTGGTGGCCAACAGACCGTTGCAGGGCTATGCCAGCGTCGAGGATTTCACGTTCAGCCCGGCCTTGATCGGGTTGGGCATTCAGGCTGAGGGCCTGGGCATCAACAGCCGCTGGTTTCGGATCACCACCCATGTGCGCGTGGGGCAAAGCCGTTTTTGCCTCGAAAGCGATATGGTCGGCAACCTTCAGACGGGCCAGTGGCGTCTGTTGCAGCGTCGTTTTTTAGCACCCCAACACAACGAGCATTCTTGATGAACAGCTGGCTTTACCTGACCGCCACGGGGTTTTCCCATAGCGCCGAGTTTGATTTCGATACTGCCCCCGTGCTCGTCGGGCACGACTTGCAGCCGTTTGCGCACACCACATTGCGCGAGGCTGTCGGCGGGTTGCAAGGCCGGGGTATCACATTGATCCTGCCGATGGAAATGTGCAGCTGGCTGCTGACCGAGCCCTGGCCGGGCAAGCGTCGACCCACCGCGCAAGCCCTTGCATTTGCGGTGGAGGAGCAACTGGCCGAAGATCTGGAGCACTTGCATATCGCTGTCGGAGCGGTGGATGCACAGCAGCGTTATCCCTTGCTGATTGTCCACAAGCAGCGATTCAAAACGTTGCTGGACCAACTCCATGAGCGGGGTTTGAACATCGTCAGCGTGCAAGTGGACGCGGATCTTCTGCCTCACGATCAGGCCTGCATGGCATGGTGGGGCGGGCGCTGGATTGTGGGCGGGGCGCTTGAGGCCAGGTTGGCAGTCTCAGTGCAGGGGCTGGCGCTGATAAAGGCGCGCATGAGCACAGCATTGGTTGCCCGCAACATTGACTGGAGCGCGTTGCCGGGAGGGGCCATCAACCTGCTGCAAGGCGACTTTCGACGTCAGGTGCAGGGGTGGCCGTGGCAGCAGCTCAGCGCATCGGCGCTGCTGGTGTTTGCCCTTGCCCTGGGTTTTACCCACCTGCGCAGCAGTTTTCTGGAAGGCCAGGCCGCGCGGGTTTATGCCATGAGCGAGCAGCGCTTCAAAACCCTGTACCCGGAGCAAACCCGCATTATTGATTTGCCCGCACAACTCAAGGCATTGCAGCAAGACCCCAGGGGCACGCAGGGCGGACATATGGTGCGGCTGCTTCAATTGACCGAACAGGTTATCGGCGCCAGCAGTGTCCAAGTGCAGCGCATGGAGTGGCGGGCAAACATCGGGTGGGTGTTGAGCATCACTGCCGGCAGTTTTGCCCAGATTGAACAGTTGCGCGAGCGAGGCGCCCAAAGCGCACTGCCGATCACCCTGGACAATGCGAGTCAGCAGGGCAACCGGGTGCAGGCCATGCTGACCCTGGGGGACGAATCATGAAGGTGGGGTTGCGTGAGCGATGGTCGCAGTTGCCGTCCCGTGACCGTCAATTGTGCCGTGTTCTCGCGGTATTTTTGCTGGTTGTGTTCAGCATTTACGGGCTTTGGTTGCCGGCTCAGCAACGACTGGATGCGGCCCGGGGGTTGTTCTTCAAGCAGATGGCACTTGCCGCTGAAATCCAGCAGGCGCGACCCGGGTCAGTTACCAGGGTATCCGATCAACCATTGGCCTCACGTCTGAGTGAAAGTGCCATCAGCTCGGGGTTGACTGTTGAGCAGTTTGAACTGGATGCCGGCGTTGTGCGCATCACTCTGAACGGGGATGCGGCCGCGCTGTTAGGCTGGCTCAACCGTATTGAGCTGGAGGGCTCAGGTTTCGAAAGCCTGAGCCTGGAAAAGCGTGATAGCAGCCTCCAGGCCCGGCTGCAGATCCACAACCCGAGCTGACGCAGGGCCTTGCGCCGAGACTTTCACGCTTGCAGCCTTCGACAGCGGCTGCAGGACGGGAAGTTACGCACTTTTCGCATTCCCCGGCAGCACCGGCAAGCGGGCCAGGTGCAACGCCACCAACAGGGCAATCACCAGCATGCCGGTGATAAACCCGCCGATGCCGTTCCAGCCCGCCAGATGCCAGAACACGCCACCCAGGGTGCCGGCCACGCTCGATCCGGCGTAGTAACTGAACAGGTACAGCGATGACGCCTGCCCCTTGGCCTTGGTGGCCCGGCGGCCGATCCAGCTACTGGCCACCGAGTGGGCGCCGAAGAAGCCGAACGTAAACATCAGCATGCCGATAATCACAAACGCGATGGGCGTGAGCAGGGTCAGCGCGATACCGGCCAGCATCAGCACAATGACGGCCCACAACACGCGACGACGGCCCAGCTTGTCGGCCAGCGCGCCAATCTGCGCCGAGCTGTAGATACCCGACAGATAAACAATCGACAGCAAGCCCACCACGGCCTGATTCATGTTGTACGGGTCAGCCAGCAGGCGATAACCGATGTAGTTGAACAGGGTGACAAAGCTGCCCATCAGCAGGAAGGCTTCCAGGAACAACCACGGCAACCCGGCATCGCGAAAGTGCATGGTGAACCCGTCGAGCAGGCTGCGCGGGTTCATGGCGCGCGGGCGGAAGTTGCGCGATTCGGGCAGGATTTTCACAAACACCACTGCGGCCACCAGCGCCAGCACGCCAATTACCAGCATGGCGGTGTGCCAACTGACAAAGTCGATCAATACACCGCTGATCAAGCGCCCGCTCATGCCGCCAATGGCGTTGCCGCCGATATACAGGCCCATCGCCAGGCCAATGTGCTGCGGATGGATTTCTTCACTCAAATAGGTCATGGCTACCGCAGCCAGACCGCTCAGGGACAAGCCCACCAGCGCGCGGGTTACCAGCACCCCTTCCCAGGTTGGCATCATGGCGCTGAGCACGGTAAACAGCGCCGCGGAAAACAACGCAAACACCATCACCGGCTTGCGGCCGAAGGCGTCAGAAATGGGCCCGGTAATCAGTAGACCAATGGCCAGCATTGCCGTGGCCACGGATAAAATCAGACTGCTTTGCGCGGCATTGATCCCGTACTCATGGCTCAACACCGGCATCATCGGCTGTACGCAATACAACAGGGCGAAGGTCGCGAACCCACCCGAGAACAGGGCCAGCACCGTGCGCATAAACATCGGCGTGCCTTTCTCGATAAACACATCATTGAGTTGGGAAACAACATCATCCAGCGCGGACGGCGGGATTTCGTGGGCCAGGGGTGCAGCGGCAGTTTTCACGGGGACCTCAAAGTGCGGTAAAGCCGAACGGCAATGGCAAAAGAATATAGGCGGCTAACGATTCTTTCCAATATATTATTCGACCTGTTTAAGAGGTTTTACGACTTAATGGAGGTTGTATGGAACTGCGCCATTTGCGCTACTTCATTGCCGTGGCCGAAGAGCTGCATTTTGGCCGGGCGGCGCAGGTGCTGGGCATATCCCAGCCACCGCTGAGCCAGCAGATCCAGGCACTGGAGCAGGAACTGGGGGCGCGTTTGTTCGATCGCACCAACCGTCGGGTAGCGCTTAGCGAGGCCGGACGATTGTTCCTGGAAGAGGCGCGGCGGGTGCTGGCCCAGGTCGACAAGGCCGCCGACGTGGCCCGGCGTGCGCAGTTGGGCGAGCTGGGCGAACTGAAGATTGGCTTTACCTCGTCGGCGCCGTTCAACTCCAGCATCCCACAGGCCATTTTTGCCTTTCGCCAGGCATTCCCGGCGGTGCATCTGGACCTCAAGGAAATGAGCAGCCGCGAGGTGGCCGAGGGGCTGGAGGACGAGTCCATCGAAGTCGGCATCATGCGCCCGCTGGCGTTACCGGAGTCGCTGCTGGCCGTGGAGCTGTTTCGCGAGCCGCTGGTGGCCGTGATCCGTGCCGATCACCCCCTGGCCGAGGGCAGTGAGGAGGGGATGCAACTGGCGGCGTTGGCGGACGAGCCGTTTGTGTTCTTCCCGCGCAGCTACGGCAGCGGCTTGTACGCACAATTGCTCAGCCTGGCGCGAGTAGCGGGGTTCAGCCCGCATATCTCCCAGGAAGCGGGGGAGGCCATGACCATCATTGGCCTGGTGTCGGCGGGATTGGGGGTGTCGGTGCTGCCGGCGTCATTCCAGCATATGCGCATCAAGGGTGTGGTCTATCGGCCGCTGCTGGACCCGGACGCCAATACCGCCGTGTGGCTGGTGCAGCGCAAGGGCAACAACTCGCCGATGGCGAATGCGTTTGCGCAGTTGCTGACGCGCAAGACCGTGGCCAGGGTCTAGGAATCGTCCTGCGAATGACAGGGATCGTGCTTGTACATGGCCGCCGATGACTGAATCAACAAACTGCTATTTCAGACGAAAGGGAGTGTAATGGGCTGATTCTTCAGGTGTAGCCTTAAGTTTACCTTTTGCGAATGATTGAAATTATTCGCAGCTCTACCTTTTCCCGCTGGCTTTCAAACTTGCCCGACAGCCGTGCCCGAGCGCGAATTGCGGTCAGGATTGATCGAATGGCTGAAGGCCATTTGGGGGACACTAAATCACTGGGTGCGGGGTTAAGCGAAGCGCGGATCGATTACGGCCCTGGCTACCGGTTGTACTTAATGAAGCATGGTGATCAATGGATCGTTTTATTGTGCGCTGGAGACAAGAACAGTCAAATCCGCGATATCAAGCAAGCCCGGTTGATTGCCAAAGCATTTAAGGAGAATGGAAGGTGATTGAAACATTCACGCGTTGGGACAGTTCCGAATTCCTCAAGACGGAAGAAGATATCCAGCACTACCTTGAAGCAAGCAGGGACGAAGCTGGAGGTGATCCGGCATTCATCGCTAAAGCCCTTGGCAGGGTTGCCAAGGCGCGCGAGACTCTGAGGATCCTGGGCAACCAGCCATCGCAGAGCCGGACAGACACAGTGCGATGACAAGCCTGTCTGTTTGTAAACAAGGCGCCGAAAGGCGCCTTTGTCATGTCTGGGGTCAAGCCATTACAGCGGCTTTCAATTCACCTTCGACAAATCACCCTTCAAGGCGACACCTGCGATCACGGCACCGGCGTGGCACTCGTAAGTTTTCGGATCTTTGCGTTCGTTGCGTTTGTAGAAGCTGGCGATGTCAGTCACCGCATTGGCGCCTACTTTTTTCGCCGCTTCATGCAGGGTAATCAGCGCCGATTGCAGCGCCCAGGAACAGGCCTGGTAATCGGTCTTGTTAAACGCATTGGTTTTCTTGTTGGTCACGGCACCGGGGCTGAGCACCGTGACTTTACCGCCCGGGGTGTTGCCCGCCAGGTAGAACTTGACGCTGCCATCGATCTTGCCGGAACTGATGGCTTCGTTCACGACCTGTTCAAACGGCAGGTACAACGCGCTGTCGCGGGCCTGACTCACGGCTGGCAGGGCGCAGAGCAGTATCGCGGTGGCAGCAGCCAGGGTTTTGAAGTGCATCGGGGTAGTCTCCTTGACGATTAAAAATGCAGGGTTACAACGGTTTTACCAGCGCTGACTCCGACAATTGCCTGGCCGTGCGCTCGTTCTGGTTGTCCTTGAGGTCGCGCACGATGTCGCGATCGAGCAGGCGCACCCAGCGGATATAGTTTTTGTGGATCTTGCCGTCCTTGTAGTCCAGGCCGCTGCTGTTGCGGTACTGGATGCGGTAGTGGTCGGCGCTGTAGGGGATGTCGATTTCGGCGTGGTATTGCTCGCGCACGGTGATCTGCGCCTGCACCCGCTGCGGGGTGATTTCTTGCACAGTCCAGCCGCGCCCGACCAGCGCCTTGACGATGGCTTGTTGCATCTGCGCCCGGTCACTGTGGATCGAGGCATGCAACGTGCGGTCCGGGGTGAGCATGCGTTTGCTGGTGCAGGACACAGTGGTCAGCAGGGCCAGAGCAATCAGGGTGATGCGCAGCAGGTAAGTCATTGCGTGGGTTCCAGAAATCTCAGGACCAACGACGGAAGATCAACGATGTGTTGACCCCGCCAAAGGCAAAGTTGTTGTTCATGACGTAGTCGTTATGCATGACGCGAAACCCGCCGCGCAGGTAGTCCAGTTCGCCGCAGCGGGGGTCGACTTCATCGAGGTTGAGCGTGGGGACATAGCGGTCGCGGTTCATCATCTCGATGCTGAACCAGGACTCCAGCGCCCCGCAGGCACCCAGGGTGTGGCCCAGGAAACTCTTCTGCGAGCTGATCGGCATGTGCTTGCCGAACAACTCGCTGGTGGCCAGGGTCTCGGCAATGTCGCCCTGTTCGGTGGCGGTGCCGTGGCCGTTTACATAGCCGATGGCATCCGCGCCAATGCCTGCATCTTCCAGTGCCAGCTCCATCGCCCGGCGCATGGTGCCGACTTCCGGGCGGGTGGTGTGCTGGCCGTCGGCATTGCTGCCAAAACCGACGATCTCCGCATGGATATGGGCGCCACGGGCCAAGGCGTGCTCCAGTTCTTCAAGCACCAGCATGCCGCCGCCTTCACCTATCACCAGTCCGTCACGACCGCTGTCGTAGGGGCGGGGGCTGGTGTGCGGGGCGTCGTTTTTCAGGCTGGTGGCGTATAGCGCGTCGAACACCATCGCTTCGGTGGGGCACAGTTCTTCGGCGCCACCGGCCAGCATCAACGGCAGGCGGCCGAACTTGATCGACTCATAGGCATAGCCGATGCCCTGGCTGCCGCTGGTGCAGGCGCTGGAGGTGGG